>JBKJQY010000090.1:0-3807 GCA_046593725.1 Candidatus Limnocylindrales bacterium | reverse complement strand
CAGGTTGTTGGCTGACGCGTCGGTCAGCACACTGCCGGCGCCATCGCGGATCGTCGGCGTGCCCCAGGTCGTGTACGTGTAACGGTTGACCGCGGTCAGTGTCCCGTTCGACTCGATCTTGCTGAGGGCCAGGGCGTCGCCGTGGCCGTTCCAGGACCGCTTCCTGGTCGCGTCCGGGCTGCTCGTGGGCGTCGTAGTAGGCGTGGTAGGGCCGCAGCTGGAGCTGGGCGGCGTCGATCGCATAGCCACTGATCGTGCCGATGTCGAACTTGAGCAGCGCCGTGTTCTTGTAGGTCGAGTCCGACGGGCTCTCGCCCAGCCACATCTCGTAGAAGGTCGGCGAGTCGGGGCGCTGGTAGTTGGCGTAATTGAGGCTCGGGTTGCCCTGGTTGACGAAGGTGTCGCCATATGTGTTGGTGCCTGGATTGACCAGGGTGGTCGAGGGGTCGATGTAGACCGGGTAGACGGCCTTGGCCAGCCAGTCCGCGTCGTCGAGCACGGTCGTCAACGTGGGGCGGCCATCGGCGGCCGTGCCCAGCTCGTAGTGGAGCTTGCTCGTCAGGCGACCGGAGCCGGTGAACACATCGGGCGAGGAGTCGATCGCATATGGAGCGGCGATGTGCGCACGTAAGACGCCCTGATCGTCGAGCACGTCGATGGCGCCGGTCTTGTCGGGCTTGAGGGTCGCACCGGTCGGGAGGTCGAGGACGAAGGTCCAGCGCGGGTCGGCCGGGGCAGCGGCAAGGACCAGCCAGACGTTGGCGCCGTCGGAGCGAGCGGCGACGCGCAGATCGACGCCGGGCAGGACGTCGGCGACATCGGCGACCGACCTGGTGAGCACTGGTGCGTCCGCCGCTCGCTCGGTCCCGTCGGGCAGGACCGGGGTATAGGCGATCGCGAAGCCCTCCGCGGAAGTGAGGGTCAGCGCCGGGGCGCGATCGTCCGAACCGCCGACGGTGACCTTGGTCGGCGAGCGGTCGACCTGGGCGGTGCCGTCGGCCCTCGCGCTGAAGTCGAGGACGATCGGGGCGAAGTCGTCCTCGCCGGCGGGCTTGTAGAAGATGGGCTCCGTGAACAACTCGGTCGTGACCTGGCCGTCGCCGACATCCCACGAGCGGGTGGTCGCGGTGCGGCGGTCGACGAGTTCGCGGTCCTTGGCTGGGTCGGGAACCAGCACCGGTTCCTTGGTGACCGGCTCGCTGGCGGCCACCTCGACAGGAGACGCGCTTGTCGCAGTCGGGGTCGGCAAGGGCGTCCCTGAGGGGCTGGGTTCGATCGTCGGCGTCCCCGACGGGTCAGGCGTGGCTGCCGGATCAACCGCTCGGGCGGCCGGGATATCCGAGAGCCATGACGATGCGGCGACAAGGACGCTCAGCGCGAAGACGGACAGGCGCAGCCGTCGTGGGGTGGGATTCGATCCGAGCGGTCGCGTCGATGCCATGGCCATACCTCTAGGACCATGGGACCCAAGGTGAGCGCGCGACACGCTGCGTCCCGACGACCGCCCACTGGATCGCGAGCGGGACCGCCTTCGCAGACCGTACCCGCCGGGGGGAGGGGCGCCGTCAAGTGGCTTATCCACAATCGGTGGAGGAATCTAGCTCGCCCAGGGCAATCGTTCGTACTGGCCGCGAACTCGGCTAGAACGACGTCGTCCTTCGACCCGACATCATGTCACCCCGTGGCTCCGGCGTGCCCAAGCTAGATGTGATTGCCTCAGGACCGCCTCAGGTCGTCGTTGAGGCCACCTCGGGACTCGCCACGCTGCTGGCGCCTGCAACTGCCGTTGGCGATGTGGCCATTGGAGTTCGCACGACGACCGGCTCCACGACCCAGATCGAAGAGGCGAGGCTCGTGTCCTCCAGCAGGGCCCCTGCGAGCACCGAACCGGCCCCTCTGTGGGCTCGCATGAGGCGCTCGAACTCGGCGAACCGTTCCGGCCCGTCGGCACGCTCGGCGACGATCGTGGCGAGGCGGGTCCCAGTCACGCTAGCCCCGTCCAGGGCCGCGAGGTGCCGTCCATCCGGGTCCAGCAGGTACGCCCGGCCACCGGTCATGCCCGCGCCGAAGTTCGCGCCGATCGGGCCAAGGACGACCACCGTGCCGCCGGTCATGTACTCGCAGCCGTGCGGCCCGATGCCCTCCACGACGGCCTCCGCGCCACTGTTGCGGACGGCGAAACGCATCCCGGCGCGGCCCACGAGATGGAGCCTGCCGCCGGTGGCGCCATACAGCACGGTGTTGCCGGCGATGGCCTGGGAGGCGGCGGTGGCGATCAACTCAGGCTCCGGCACGATCGTGATGGAACCACCGGACAGGCCTTTGCCGACGTAGTCGTTGGCCTGACCCACGAGCCGCAGGGTGACGCCCTCGCCGGCGAACGCTCCGAACGACTGGCCGGCGGCCCCGTGGACGGTCAGGTGGACCGGGCCGGCGAGATCGCCCCGTTCGATGGCACCGGTCAGGGCGGCCCCGAACGATCGATCGGCCGTCGTCAGGCGCAGGCCACCCGCGGTCACGGACTCCTGGTCGGCGAAGGCGGCGGCGATGCGTGCTTCCAGGCGAGAGGCGGGCACCCGTGGGGTATCGCGATCGGCGCTGGCGGGATCCGCGCGCCGGGCCGCCGAGGTGGTCCACGGCGCGGCGCCGACCACCGGCGCGAGCTCGGCCCGCGCGATCGGCAGTGGCGCCAGCAGGCGCCGCGACTCGCCGACGATCTCGCCGACGGACCGGGCACCGACCGACGCGAGCTCGCGCCGCAGGTCCTCGGCGATTGCCAGGACGAACCGCTCGATCATCTCGGGCGTGCCCGTGAACTTGGCCCGCAGGTCCTCGCGTTGCGTCGCGATTCCGGTCGGGCAGGTATCGAGATGGCACTGGCGCGCCATGTCACAACCGATCGCCACGAGGGCCGCTGTCCCGAACGCGAACTCCTCCGCACCCAGCAGCGCGGCGACGAGCAGGTCGCGTCCGGTCTGGAGGCCGCCGTCCGTGCGCAACGCCACGCGGTCGCGCAGGTCGTTGCGCAGGAGCGTCTGGTGGACCTCGGCAAGCCCCAGTTCCCATGGCGCCCCGACGTGCTTGATCGACGACAGAGGCGACGCGCCGGTCCCGCCGGCATGCCCGGAGAGATGGATGTACGAGGCGCCTGCCTTGGCGACCCCGGCGGCGACCGTGCCCACGCCACGGCTGGCCACGAGCTTCACGCCGATCCGGGCGCGCGGATTGATCGCCCGCAGATCCGCGATGAGCTGGGCCAAGTCCTCGATCGAATAGATGTCGTGGTGTGGCGGCGGGCTGATGTAGCTCTGGCCGGCCTGCCCGCGACGGAGCGTCGCGATGTACGCGGTCGCCTTGCGGCCCGGTAGCTGGCCGCCCTCGCCCGGCTTGGAGCCCTGCGAGATCTTGATCTCGAGCTGGTCGGCCCGGGCAAGGTACGCGGCGGTGACCCCGAACCTGGCCGAGGCGACCTGCTTGATCCGGGCGTCGCGCCGTCGGCCGTCCTCGCCGGGGGTATACCAGGCCGGGTCCTCGCCACCCTCGCCGGTGTTCGCAGAGCCACCCGCCCGCTGGATCCCGATGGTCAGCGCCTGGTGCGCCTCCGGGCTGAGCGCGCCGACGCTCATCGCCGATACGACGAAGCGCCGGACGATATCGCTGGCGCTCTCCACGGCGTCGATGTCGATGGCCGTGCGAACACGTCGGACCCGCAGCTCGTCGCGCGGCACGGACGGGGCACCCGTGGGTCGCGCCAGCGCCTCGCGATACCGGACGAGGGCCTCGTCGACATCGTCACCACCGCCCACG
>JBKJQY010000058.1:0-32259 GCA_046593725.1 Candidatus Limnocylindrales bacterium | reverse complement strand
TCGGTCTTGAGCGACAGGTTGCTCGCCCGTAGGTGCCGGCGGAATCGGGCCGCATTGACGTCGAGCTCGCTGGCAGGTTCAATAGCGGTCGCTCGATCTGACGTTGGCGCCGTCGCTCCTGGGCTCTATGCGGTCCGATGTACTGGACTAAGTCATGAGTAGTGCGAGCGCTGTACAGGACGTCCGAACGAGTTAGACGCTCTAAATGAGCGTGAATTGCCGCCCGTAGCTCAGTGGATCAGAGCGACTGACTTCGGATCAGTAGGTCGGGGGTTCGAATCCCTCCGGGCGGGCCATTGTCATGAGTCGCGACATAGGCGACACATGTGACGAACAGCACCATGCATCGGTCATGGCGCCAGCGGTTGCGTGGCTGAGAATGGTGCCAAAGGTTGCGTCAACGCCTACGGCAGCGGCGGTAGCGCTATCGTTTCGACCTTGATGACGGATTCCAGGCGGCGGCCCACACCTTAGGTCTTGACAGCTGCTTCGTCGTGGATCCGGTCCCTCCAGGTAGCTGGTGAGTTAGTCAGGCCTCGACCACGCCATCGCGACCACCCCGGGTGGATTGTTGGGGCGGGTGATCCGACGTCGCCGGCCGACCGACAGCCGTCTTGCGATCGGCCGGTTCGCGGTCACATGGGGCATGGTTGGCGGCTCATCCGGCGCTCACTCCTGAGATAGAGTGCAGCGATGATCCAGGGTGACTCGTTCGGGCAGGAGTGGAGTGCGTCCCTGCGCCGCGCCAGCGACGACGAGTTGCATGCCTGGCTTGCATTTGCTCATGCGTCGGCCGATCTGGCCGACGAGATCGCCCTTCGGTCGTTCCGAAGCGAGCTCACGATCTCGACCAAGATCGACGGTTCATTTGTTACCGAGGCCGACGTTCGGATCGAGGAGTTGCTGCGCACTCGAATTGCGACTCGCTTCCCGGGTCACCGCATCACGGGGGAGGAATTCGGACGTGACGAGGCGGACGACGGCGTCAGGTGGTACATCGATCCGATCGACGGGACGCACAACTTCATGCGGGGAATCCCTCTGTTCGCGACCCTTATTGCCGCGGAGTGTGGCGATGAGCTGCAGGTCGGTCTCATCAGCGCCCCGATGCTCCGCCAGCGCTGGTATGCGGCCCGTGGCCTCGGGGCCTGGACGATGGGTGGCCCGAGGGGGCAGACGCCACGACGGATGATGGTCTCGACGGTGGACTCGCTTCACCGCGCCTCCCTGCAGTTTCGGTCCCTCACCGACATGGCGACCTCGCGGGTTTCCGCCGGTTTCGATGCATTGCGAACGCAAGTCGAGCACGAAGGCGGCTTTGGCGACTTCTACGGCTATGCCCTCGTCGCCGACAGTTCGGCCGAGGCCATGGTGGAACAGGGCCTTGGGGCTTGGGACCTCGCCGCCCCGTGGGTCATCGTCGAAGAGGCGGGCGGACGCATCACCGATTTCGAGGGCCGCAGGAGCCTCGAACGAGGTGAAGGGCTTGCCACCAACGGCATCCTTCACCAGTCGATTCTGGGAGTCCTCCGAAGCGGAGGCGCCGCCTAGGTCCACGGGCGGCGCCTCCGGTCCGAAAGGGCCTGAAAAACAACCGTTGACGCGGACCTAGATGTCTGACATCTTACCGGGCATGCCATCAGGGTCGGTTCCAGCCCAGCGCCGGGCGCCGCTCTTCAACGAGATCCGCAGCCGGCTGCTCACCGAGATCTCAGCCGGTCGCCTCTCCGTCGGCGACCGGCTGCCATCGGAACCGGACCTCGCGCTCCTGTACCAGATCAGCCGGCCAACCCTGCGAGAGGTTCTGCGGAGCCTCGAGGCCGACGGCGTCGTCCGTCGCATCCATGGGGTCGGTACGTTCGTCGCTCGGAACGAGCCGCTCGTCCGGACGGCCCTGGACCTTGACGTGGGCGTTACGGAGGCCGTCGCGGCGACCCAGGCGACTTTGGGCATCGAGATCGTGCGCATCGAGACGGAGCCGGCGCCGTCGTGGGCGGGGCCGGCGCTGGAGCTGTCGCCCGGCGGCTCGGTCCTGTCCGTGGAACGGATCATCCGGGTGAACGGAAACCCTGCGGTCCACGGCCTCGACATGATCCCCATCGATGTCACCGACGGACGGGCGTCGGTCTACGACGGTGGCTCGATCTACCGATACCTCGAGCACGAGTGCCATGTCCACCTCGTGGGTGGCGTGGCCGAGGTCACCGCTGTGGCGGCCACGCCCCACCTGGGCAGGTGCCTGGGCCTCACCCGGAATACGCCGCTTCTCCGCCTCGATCAGGTCGAGAAGTCGGTCGATGGTCGCCCGGTGCTGTTCTCCCGGGAGCATTACGCACCGGGCGTATTCGGCCTCATGGTTCGCCGACTTCGGCATCAACGGGCCGACCTGACCGCCGGCGCAGTCCATGGCACCGCCGCGTTCCCGACGCCAAAGATGGAGGTGCCAACGGCACACGAGCACTAGGAGCAACTGCGCCCGAGTGAGTCGGGTTGGGTCTATCAGCAAGCACCTTGAGGGAGGGCATGCTTTGACTGCACAGCTGGGCAGCGCATCGGCCGCAACTGAAATGACGGACGAGGAGCAACTCAAGTCGTTCGGCTACGAGCAGCAGCTCAATCGATCGATGGGCCTCATGAGCTCCCTGTCGATCTCGATCTCGTGCATGTGCATTACCGCGGGGATCTTCACCACCTTCGCCTACTCGCTCGGCCTGGTCGGCCCGGCGTTCATCTGGACGTGGCTGCTCGTCGCCATCGGGCAGATGCTCGTGGCGCTCGTGCTCGCCGAGCTGGCCGGGCGGATGCCGATCAGCGGCTATGCCTTCCAGTGGACGAGCCGGCTCGTGAGCTCACACTACGGCTGGTTCGTGGGCTGGGCGGGTCTCATGGCCTTCACACCCGGATTCACGGGCCTGAACCTGGGCCTTGCCCCGATCTTCATGCAAAGGCTGGGGATCGAGATCACTCCGACGGCGACCCTGATCTTCGTGGTGGCGATCACGCTAAGTCAGCTCGCCATAAACCTGGCGGGCGTCCGGATCACCTCGCGGATCAACAACGTAGCGGCGTTCACGGCCGAGCTCGGCCTGTCCGTCGTCCTCACGCTCATCCTCCTGATCGTCGGATTTGTGACCCACCCGGTCCAGTCGTTCAGCTTCCTGACGACCTCGTCGGTCAGCCCCGGCGACTTCCCCGTGGCCATCCTGCTGTCCGGCCTGCTCGCGATCTGGGTCCTTACCGGCTTCGAGGGCGCCGCCGACCTTGCCGAGGAGACGAAGATGGCCGCGCGCCACGTCCCGCGGGCCGTCGTGACCTCGCTGGGTATCTCCATCGTGATCGGCTTCTTCATGCTGATCGCGCTCACGATCAACATCCCGGATCTTGCTGCCACGACCGGCGCCTCGGTCCCGATCGTCTACATCCTCGAATCGGCACTCGGCTCGTCCGGTGCGCTCCTGTTCGTCGTCGTCGCCATGGTCGCCCTGTACGCCGGCGGCCTGGCCAACATGGCGGCCGCCAGCCGGCTCCTGTTCTCGCTGTCGCGCGACAAGATGCTGCCGGGCTCGCAGTACCTGTCGAGCATCTCGCCCCGGACCCACTCCCCGAGTGGTGCGCTGGTGGTCATCACGATCCTCAGCGTGGCCCTCGTCACGATCGGCACGTACATCGCCAGCTCGACCATGTCCCTCATCGTGGGCATGGCGGCCGTCGGGTACTACGCCGTATATGGACTGACCATCGCGGCCGTGATCTTTGCCTCGATGAAGGGCCGTCTCCCAACGAAGACGTCCTTCAGCCTCGGTCGCTGGGCCGGGCCGATCCGGTGGATCGCCCTCATCTGGTCGATCTTCGTGGTCGGGGAGCTCGTCATCCCGACCGCCAACCAGCAGACCGCGCTGATGGCCGGCCTGTTCTTCATCTTCGCCGCGGTCTGGTACGTCGTCTCCCTGCGCTCCCGGATCAACCGGGGCGAGGCTGGCGTTCCGACCTCCTAGGGGGAGCACTCCTGGCCCAAGCCTCGAGGGAGGCGCCCGTTTCCATAGCGATCGGAATCGGCAGGGTCGCGAGACCCTGCCGATCGCCCGAAGGAGAGCCCATGACCAACCCACTCGAGTCCTTCGTCCGCGCCGGCCTTGCGACGGCCGCGCCATACAACGCGACGCACCACGACTTCGCCTGGAAGCACCTCGAGCTCGCCCGGATGATGTCCAACGAGTGCCCGCTACCGCCATCCGAGGCCGTTGTCCGGGCCGTGATGGAAGCGATGACCGTCTCCAACCTGTACCCGTACTCGGGCGAGGACCTGCGTGCGGCCCTGGCCGCCTTCGCCGGCGTCCCGCGTGAGGCGCTCGTCCTCGGCAACGGGTCGACCGAGGTCCTCGACGTGCTTGTCAGGGTGCTCGTAGGCCCAGGCGACGAGACGATCATCCCCACGCCGACGTACGCCTTCTTCGAGTCGCAGACGCGCATCAACGGGGGGACGCCGATCTTCGTGCCCCTCACCGCGTCGTGGGGCCTGGACGTCCCGGCCATCCTCGCGGCGGTCACCCCGCGCACAAAGGCCATCTTCCTGTGCAGCCCCAACAACCCGACCGGCAACAGCTGGAGCGCGGACGAGATCCGCGCCGTGCTCGCCGCGGGCATCCCGACGATCATCGACCAGGCGTATCTGGAGTGCGGCTACGGGGAGTCGTTCGCCCCGCTCATCGCAGCGCA
Organism: Candidatus Limnocylindrales bacterium; assembly: GCA_046593725.1. Lineage (GTDB taxonomy): Bacteria > Chloroflexota > Limnocylindria > Limnocylindrales > CSP1-4 > SPCO01. The sequence continues at coordinate 27,543 of JBKJQY010000058.1, read as the reverse complement.
CCGGAATCTCGTCGTGACCCGCACGATGTCGAAGGGCTTCGGCCTGGCGTCGTTGCGAATCGGCTACTGCATGGGCGATCCGTGGCTCATGGATGTCGTCCAGCGCGTCCGCATTCCGTTCAGCCTGACCCTGATGTCGATCTGGGGCGGGCTCGCCGCCGTCAACGAGCCTGATGAGCTCGAACGACGTCGCGTGTACATCAGCAGCGAGCGAGATGGCCTCTTCGCCCGGCTGCAGGAGATGCCAGACGTCGTCCCCTATCCGTCCCAGGGCAACTTCATCCTGGTGGACATCTCCGCGACCGGTCGGACCGCGCCCGAGGTCGTCGCAGCGCTGCAGGCGGAGAACATCCTCATCCGGGCGATGACCGCACATCGGCTCCAGGGATCGCACGTCCGCGTGACTGTCGGGACGAAGGAGCAGAACACGCGCTTTCTCGAACTGTTTCCCGTCGCTGTCGGCCTCGAGGCATCGGCCCCTCCGATCCCCGCGTAATGGAGGAGCGGATTCTGGCGCTCGACGTCGGCACGAGCAGCGTCAAGGCGGTCGTCACCGATGGAGACGGCCGGATCGTCAACAGTGCCTCGCGACCCTATGGCCTCCAGACGGCTGATGGAGGCTGGGTTGACCAGGACCTGGACGAGATCCTCGAGGCGTCGCAGGGTGCGATCCGCTCGCTGGTCGCCGGACTGTCCCGCGGCGCCCGCCAGATCGACATCGTCTCCGTCACGGCCCAGATGTTCAACCTCGTCGCGGTCGACCGGGGTGGCCGACCCCTGTTGCCGATGCTGAGCTGGCTCGACCAGCGATCCGAGCCGGACGCGCGTTCGCTTGCCATCCGAATGCCCCCCGAAGAGCAGTACCGGAAGCTTGGTGCCGTGGTCTCGGGCAAGGACATCCTGCCCAAGATCCTCTGGCTCCGAGACCGGCGGCCGGACATCTATCATGCAACGGCTAAGGTCCTCGACTGCAAGGAAGCCGTTGTCATGGGCCTCACAGGCAGGGCGACGATCGATTTTGCAGGTGCTTCCGCATTTCGGCTCCTCGACCCGCGCACGCGGCAGTGGGCTGACGACGTCTGTCGCGAGGTCGGCATCGCACGCGAGCTCTTGCCGGACGTCCTGCCGGCAACGACGATCGCGGGCGGCATCACGAAGGCGGTGGCGCGCGCGACCGGCCTCGTCGCAGGCACGCCGGTTGCCGTCGGCGCTGGCGACGTGGCAGCCAGCCAGGTCGGCGCCGGGGCGGTTGGGGTCGGCGATGCCCACGTCAGCCTGGGTACAGCCGTCTACTTCGGGGTGACGCTGGCGGAACCGTCGGCCGATCCATACGGCAAGCTCGGCGTCCTGGGCCACATGGATCCCCATACGTGGATCCTCTGGCTCGAGATCGCGACCGGCGGTGGGGCCCTGGCCTGGCTTGCACGAAGCATCGGTGCACTCGGTGCGAGCGAACCGCTCGACTACGGTGAGGTCGATCGCCTGGTCACCGGGTGTGTCGGGGAGATGGAGGACTTGCTGTTCGCCCCGTGGCTCAGCGGCGAGCGCGTTCCGGTCTTCGACGATCGCGTCCGGGCGGCCTTCGTTGGCATCGGTCTCAACCATGGCCCAGCCCACCTGCTCCGCGCCGTGATGGAGGGCGTGGCCTTCCAGATGCGCTGGGCGCTCGAGTACGGCCTTGCATTCGGACAGCCGCTGAACGAGATCCGGGCGGTTGGCGGCGGGGGGATGGGTGCCGCCTGGATCCAGATCATCGCCGACATCCTGGATCGCCCGATCCGGGTCATCCGGCAGCCACAGGACGCAGCCGCAGTCGGCGCCGCCGCCTGCGGAATGGTCGCGCTCGGCCTGCGACCGAACTTCGAGTTCGCCCGGGACCTCGCGATCGTGGACCGCGAATACGTCCCGGATCCACAGCGTCGAGCCATCCACGCGGAACGCTATCGGCGCTTCCGCCAGCTCTACGACGTTCTCGCCCCGCTCTACCGCCCGGCGGCCTGAGGAGTGGTAGCCAGGGGGCGTTCCGGGGCTGGCACGACACGAGTCGTTTCGAAGCCGCGCCCGGCCGCACCTGATCGGACCTTGGCTGGGTCAACCGGGCAGCCCGGCGTCGTCTTTGACCTGGACGGCGTGCTCGTGATGTCCGAGCATCTCTGGGAGGACGCCTGGCAGTTCTATGCCGCCCAGCACGGATACCCGTGGACTGTCGAGGACACCCGACAGTGCCAGGGCATGAGCGTGGCCGAATGGTCCCGGTACCTGGCGGCCCGGTCTTCCGGCAAGGCCGAGCATGCGGCCCGCCGTGTCATCGCCCGGATCATCACGTCGTACCGGGCTGACAGAGTCACGCTCGTGCCCGGGGCCGAGGCACTGGTCGCGGCGGTGGCGTCCCGCGTCCCCGTCGCCCTCGCCTCATCGGCGCCGCGCGAGATCATCGACACGGTGATGGGAGCAATGGGACTCGGCGACTACTTCTCCGCAACCGTTTCGAGCGGGGAGGTGGCGCGCGGCAAACCGAGTCCCGACGTCTACCGCGAAGCGGTGCTTCGCCTCGGCGTCGACGCTGCCTCGAGCATCGCTGTCGAGGACTCGAGCAATGGGGTTCGCGCGGCCGCGGCGGCGGGCCTCCGGGTGATTGCCGTTCCGAGCCGCGAGTACCCTCTGGCCCAGGACGCGAAGGCCCTCGCCGCAAGCGTCCAGGGGTCGCTTGCCGGGGTCGGGGACGAGATCAGTCGTATGCTCGACCGGTATCCGCACGGAGTGGAGCGGACATGACCCACGTATTCAACACAGAGCGTGGCTTCAAGGATGAGTACGTCGATGGGCTCGTGGCAGCCTATTCGCGGTACCTGGAACGAGTCCCGGGAGCCTCGGGCGTGATGTCCGTGACGGCCCCGGCCGAGGGACGCGCCTCGGTGATCATCGGGGGCGGCTCGGGCCATTATCCCGCGTTCGCCGGCCTTGTCGGTCCGGGCCTGTGCGACGGCGCGATCATCGGCGACATCTTCACAAGCCCGTCGTCCGAGCAGGCATACCGCTGCATCCGGGCGCTCGATGGCGGCGCCGGGGTCCTGCTCTCGTTCGGCAACTACTCCGGCGACGTGATGAACTTCGGGCTCGCTGCCCGACGGGCGAGGGCGGAAGGGATCGACGTTCGAATCGTCGTCGTAACCGATGACGTTGCGAGCGCGCCACTGAAACGGAGGGCTGATCGGCGCGGGGTCGCCGGCGGCTTCTTCGTCTTTCGGGCCGCGGCCGCTGCCGCCCACGAAGGACGTCCGATCGAGGATGTCGAGCGGATCGCTCGACGCGTCAATGAAGCGACGTTCAGCTTCGGTCTCGCATTCGGCGGCTGTACGTTCCCCGGCCGCACCGAACCCCTCTTCATCGTTGCTCCCGGACGAATCGATCTCGGGCTCGGGATCCATGGAGAGCCCGGGGTCGACACCATCGACTGGGTACCCGCCGACGAGCTCGCGGACGTGATCGTGCGACCGATTCTTGCGGAGCGACCCAGCGGCGCGAGGCGCGCGCAGGTGCTTCTCAATGGCCTTGGGAACACGAAATACGAGGAGCTGTTCGTCCTCTATCGCTCGATCAGCCGTCGCCTGGCCGATGAAGGCATCGACGTCGTCGACCCGGAGGTTGGCGAATTTGTCACTTCACTCGACATGGCGGGTTGTTCCCTGAGCATCTGCTGGCTGGACGACGAGATCGAGCAGTTGCTGGCCGCGCCGGCCAGGTCTCCCGGCTACCGGACGGGCCAGGCGTTTGATCCGGTGGGGAGATCGACCTCGCCTTCGACCATCCGGCCGAGCGGCGCGTCGGCCGGCCGGACCGACGCAGCGGCGTCTGTGACCGCGGCGTCTGAACCGGCGACCAAGCTTGCCCGTGCCACTGCGATCGCCCTCGCGGGGATGGCCGCCGCCGTCGCAGACATCGAGGAAGACCTCGGCCGGCTCGACTCGGTGGCAGGTGACGGCGATCACGGCGTGGGCATGGTTCGCGGGCTGTCCGCAGCCGCAGCCGCGGCCGCGGCTTCCGGGCCGCTCGGATCAGACGTCCTCAGGAGTGCCGCCCTGGCGTTCAGCGACGCGGCCGGTGGTGCGTCGGGAGCGCTCTGGGGAGCCGGCCTGTTGGGCGCAGCCGAGGCGGTCGCCGCCGTGGGTGGATCCGCCCGCCGGGAGCTGGAGGACTCGCCCGACATCGCCTCGATCCACCGCCTGCTTGCCGCCGCCCTGGCGGCGATCACCGGGCTCGGCGGTGCGGTACCGGGGGACAAGACGATGATCGACGCCCTCGCGCCGTTCGTCGCCGCATTCGGCGCGTCACCCGAAGGTTCGGTCGCGGCCGCATGGATCGCAGCCGCGGCAGTCGCGGATCAGGCTGCGGTGGCAACTGCGAACCTGGCCAGCAAGAAGGGGCGTGCGGCCGTTCATGGCGACCGCAGCCGCGGCACGCCGGACCCTGGAGCGGTCTCGATGGCGGTCGCCCTTGCCGCCGCTGGGCGCGCCTGGCTCAGCCGCGATGAAAGCCCCCGGCTGCCGGACGACCTGCCATGAAGATCGCCATGGGAGCCGACAACCTCGGCTACCCGCTCAAGGAGACCGTCAAAGCTCACCTGATTGCGCTTGGGCATGAAGTGGTCGACTACGGCGTGTTCGACACGACCCCTGTCGATTACCCGGACATCGCCGTCCTGGTGGCCCGCGATGTCGCCGACGGCGTCGTGCCGCAGGCGATACTCGTGTGCGGCACTGGTATCGGCATGGCGATCACGGCCAACAAGGTGGCGGGAGTGCGGGCCGCATCCGTCAGTGATCCGTACTCTGCCGAGCGGGCCCGCAAGTCGAACGACGCTCAGGTTCTCTGCCTGGGCTCCCTGGTGGTCGGCCCGAGCGTGGCGACGGTGCTCGTCGATATCTGGCTGGCCGCCGAGTTCCAGGGTGGGTCGTCCGCCCGCAAGGTGGGCAAGATCGCGGCGTTGGATCAGCGTCGCTCGGTTCGCTCCTCGCCGGGTGACCCAAAGGCCTGAGCCGCCAAAGCACCAACACGCGGTTCGCCTTCCACATGTAGGCGGGCCGCCGACCGCCGATCATGCCGCGACCGAGGTCTCGTGCGTGTCGACGCGCCGAAGCCGCAGGACCTGGGTCACGTTGAAGATCGAGTGCATCCGCTGCTCCTTCGGCGCGAAGGCGGTTTCGACGGTGCTGAGCGGGATCATCTCCGGAGACTCGAGCTCGAAGGTCTCGCCCTCGTGGGCGAGGGTCGCCTGGCCGGCCGCCAGGACGTTGCGCAGCCAGTTCGAGCGCAGCCCGTACGGCAGGGCGATGAGGAAGCCGTCATCCGTCGCGACCGCGGCGATGGGCGTCTCGTAGGTCGTCCCGGACGTCCGGCCAAGGTGGCGGATGATCGATGCGCCCGCCCCGGGCTCTCCCGCGGACCGCAGCGCCACCTTGTTGAACTGGTGCTTGCCGAGCCAGATGATCGGGCTCTGCACGAACCGCGACTTGGTCCGCATCCCCAGCACGAACAACGCGCTGACCGCGACTGCAGCCACGAGTAGCACCCCAACGAACGAAACCACCAGCTGGACCATCGAACCCTCCTTGCGCGGGCAGACCCGCGTCGCAACAACTACACTGTAAGCCTGAGTGGGACGATATAACTACACCGTAAGCCTGTCAACCCCGGAGCCACAGGAGGGCCTGATGCCGGAGCCCACGACGCCGAAACGACCCCGCCAGAAGCTGAGCCGCGAGCGGATCCTGCGCGCCGGCCTGCTCCTCGCGGACACGGAGGGCATCGATGCCGTTTCGATGCGCCGCTTGGGCCAGGCCTTGAGCGTCGAGGCGATGTCGCTCTACAAGCACGTCTCGGGCAAGGAGGACATCCTCGACGGGATCTCGGAACTCGTGATGGAGGAGATCGAGGTCCCATCGCGCGAGCTGCCCTGGCGGCAGACGCTGCGCCAGAGCGCGATCGCGACCCACGAGGCGATGCTCCGCCACCCGTGGGCGAGCGCCGTCCTGGAGTCCCGCCGGAACCCCGGCATCACCCGGATGCGCTACCTGGACGCAGTCGTGAGCATCCTCCTGAAGGCCGGCTTCACGCTCCCGGACGTGGCCCGCGCGTTCATGGCCGTCGACAGCCATGTGTATGGCTTCACGCTGCTCGTCCTGTCGTTCCCGTTCGACCTACGCGATTCCCCCGATGAAGCCCGGGTGATGGCGGACGAGTCGTTCGGGGATGCGTTCCCGGGCCTTAGGTCCATGGCGGAGCTGGCCGTCAGCGGACCGGGGGTGCCGATCGAACTGGAGTTCGGGCTGGACCTGATCCTGGACGGACTGGAGCGACGACTCGCCGGCGGCTGAATCGCCCCGGTCATCACCGCGAACGAGCAGGCGTACCCTTGAGCCGCGCCTGGTGCGGGTCAGGTGCGGTGGTGGCGACCGTAGACGACGCGGGACTTGTTGCGGCAGCTCCGCCGCCGGTCCATGCGGAGCGAGACGATAATCCGCTACCCTCTCGAGACTGAACGGTCCGGCAGCCACGGGTGAACACTTGACCTGCTCGAATTGCGGCGCGGACAACCGTCCCGGACGGAAGTTCTGCGCCGAATGTGGGACTCCCTTCGCCGCTCCGTGTGCCAGCTGTGGAGCGCCGAACGAGCCGGGTGAGAAGTTCTGCGGTGAATGCGGGACGGCGCTCACCGGTGCCTCGGCGCTGTCGGTCCCCAGGTCATCCCTGGCGATGCCTGCGGCCGCTCCCACCGTCACGTCGCCGCAGTCTGGAGCCCCGACCGCCGAGCGGCGCCTCGTGTCGGTCCTCTTCGCGGACCTCGTGGGATTCACGACCTTCTCCGAGGAGCGCGACAGCGAGGAGGTCCGCGAAACCCTGACCCGCTATTTCGATCTCTCGACCGAGGTCATCACCCGGTATGGCGGGACGGTCGAGAAGTTCATCGGCGACGCGGTCATGGCCGTCTGGGGGACCCCGACTGCCCGCGAGGACGACGCGGAGCGGAGCGTCCGGGCAGCCCTGGAACTCGTGGATGCCGTCAGGGTCCTCGGCTCCGGGATCCAGGCCCGAGCCGGGGTCCTGACCGGTGAGGCCGCCGTCACACTTGGGGCCACCAACCAGGGGATGGTCGCCGGCGACATCGTCAACACCGCCGCCCGACTCCAGTCCGCGGCGGCCCCGGGCACCGTCCTCGTCGGCGAGGCGACCCAGCGCGCGGCCAGCGCCGCGATCGCCTTCGAGCCGGCCGGCGAGCAGTCGCTCAAGGGCAAGGTCACACCGGTCCCCGCCTTCTGGGCCCTGCGGGTCGTGGCCGAGCGCGGTGGCCGCGGCCGGTCGGACGCCCTTGAGGCCCCGTTCGTGGGCCGCGACGACGAGCTCCGTCTGATCAAGGATCTCTACCACGCAACGGTCCGCGAGGGTCGAACCCGCCTCGTCTCGGTCACCGGCATCGGCGGGATCGGCAAGAGCCGCCTCGCCTGGGAGTTCGAGAAGTACCTCGACGGCATCGTGGGGACCGTCTGGTGGCATCGTGGTCGTTCCCCGGCCTACGGCGAAGGGATCAGCTTCTGGGCTGTGGGCGAGATGATCCGGGGCCGCGCGGGCCTGGCCGAGACCGATGATGAGCAGACGACACGGGCGAAGACCGCGGAGCTACTGGACACCCTCGCGCTGACGGAGACTGACCGGCGTTGGATCGAGCCAGCGCTTCTCGCCCTGCTGGGCATCGAGACAGGGATCGGCAGCGAGCAGCTGTTCGGGGCCTGGCGCACCTTCTTCGAGCGCCTCGCCGCCACGGGCCCGGTGGTCCTGGTCTTCGAGGACCTCCACTGGGCGGACAGCGGGACGCTGGACTTCATCGACCATCTGTTGGAATGGAGTCGATCGATCCCGCTCTACATCGTCACCCTCGCACGGCCCGAATTGCTCGAGCGCCGGCCGGACTGGGGCGCCGGTCGACGGAACTTCACGAGCCTGTACCTGGAACCCCTCGACGAGCCATCCATGCGGGCGCTGCTCGCCGGCCTGATTCCAGGCTTGCCCGAGGCGGCAGTCCAAGCGGTCATCGGCCGGGCTGAGGGGATCCCGCTCTATGCGGTTGAGACGGTCCGGATGCTGGTCGCCGAGGGACGGCTCGCCCCGACCGAAGGCGGGGGTGGCACCTTCACGCCGGTCGGCGACCTGTCCACCCTGGCCATCCCGGAGACGCTCACGGCGCTGATCGCGGCCCGGCTTGACGGCCTCGACTCGGCCGACCGGAGCCTGATCATGGACGCCGCCGTCCTGGGTCAGAGCTTCACGCCGGCCGGGCTCGCGGCGGTGTCGGGGATCGATGAGGCGACCCTTGAAGAGCGTCTCCGCGCGCTGGTCCGGCGCGAGCTGTTCGCGCACGAGGCGGACCCCCGTTCGCCCGAGCGAGGCCAATACGCCTTCGTCCAGGCGCTCATCCGCGAGGTCGCGTACAACACACTCGCCCGGAAGGACCGCAAGACCCGACACCTCGCGGCCGCCCGATTCTTCGAGACGCTCGAGACGGACGAGCTCGCAAGCGCGCTCGCCGGCCACTATCTCGCGGCGAGGGACAACGCCACTGAAGGGCCGGAGGCGGATGCCCTGGGAGCCCAGGCCAGGGTCGCACTCCGGAGCGCCGCCGAGCGAGCCACGGTCCTGGGAGCCCACGAGCAGGCGGTCGCCTTCTACGATCAGGCCCTGCTCGTGACGACCGAGCCCGTCGATCGCGCGGAACTACTGGAGCGGGCCGGTGAGGCAGCAACCGCGATCGGGCATCACGAGGCCGCGGAGCGTTCCCTTCGCGCGGCACTCGACATCCGGCGAGCCGGCGACGATCGGTCGGCCATGGCCATGACGTACGCCATGCTGGGGACCGGACTCAACTCTTCTGCCCGAAGCCATGAGGCAGTCGCCCTGCTCGAACCGGCACTTGTCGAATTCGACGACCTCGGTGCCGACCCCTCCGTGATCGCCCTGGGTGGCCAGCTGGCCCGGGCGCACTTCCTCACCAACGGCAACCGTCGGGCCGTCGAGGTGGCAGACCGTGTCCTTGAGGCCGCAGAACATGCGGATCTCGTGGCCATCATCGCCGACACCCTGGTGACCAGGGGCACCGCCCTCGCAGCGCTGGGGCGCCCGGTCGAGGGGCTCGGAGCGATCTGGGCGGCAAAGGGGCTGGCCGAGTCGAATGGCCTCGCAGTAACGCTCATCCGAGCGTACAACAACGAGGCGTACGCACAGTCGGGACGAGACCCGCGGGCCGGGCTGGAGACCTCCCGCGCCGGGCTGGCGCTCGCACGTCGGCTCGGCGCACGAGGATGGGTACCGGGGCTGCTCCAGAACGTGGGCGAGTACTCACTCCGCACCGGCGACTGGGATGCGGCGCTGGATGAGATCGAAGCGAGCCTCGCCGAGGACTACGAGCCGTGGGACCGTGCCGCGATGGTCACGGTGACCTGCATCCTCGGAGCGGTCAGAGGCAACGACGTCGCGGATCGACTCGCCGAATTGGATCGCCTGATCGGCGACAGCGTGGACCCACAGATCAAGGGATTCGCCTTCGAGTCGAAGGCGTTCGCGGACTTCACGGCCGGCCGCCTTGATGAGGCACGTCTGGCGTGGCACGCGGCCACGCAGAACGTCGAGGCTGCGTTCGCGCAGGACCTGCCTCGCGCGGCCCGGGCGGCACTATGGCGACGCGCCGTTGCAGGGGCCAGAGAGGACCTCGCCTCGATGGACGCGATGGGTCTCCATGGCCCGGCCATCGAGGCGGATCGGATGACGATCCGGGCGGGACTCGCGGCATTGGATGGGCGTCCAGACGAGTCCCTCGGGCTCTACCGCGAGGTCGTCCGCGCATGGCGTGACCTGGGCCTGCCTTGGGACGAGGCGCTGGTCGGCATCGACATGGCGACACTCCTGGACCCATCGCATCCGGACGTCCTGGCGGCGGCGGCGGCGGCGCGAGAGATCCTCGTTCGCCTTCGCGCCAACCCGTTCATCGAGCGTCTCGATGCGGCGCTGGGCGCCTCCGCCACCTTGGGGGCCGACGCGACACGACGCGAGGCGTCCGCTTCCCTCCGAGCGACGTAGGTCGCCTCACGGCCTGATCGCAGCCGTACGAGTCAACGCCCGCGCGCTGCGCCGTCGATCAGTCCGCGTTCAGGAGCTCCAGGACCGGCGCCATCGCCTCAAGCGTCGCCATCGATTGCGGCTCGAGCATGAACTCGAGTTGCGTGAAGCCGGCGGCCCGGAAGCCGCGGAACGTGTCGGCGATCTGCTCGGCGGGGCCTGTGATCGCCGCGCCGAACATCGTTGTGACCGGCTCGGTGGCCAGCGGCGCCACGATGACACCGGCCGACCGACCGATCGTCGAAGGATCCCGCCCTACTTCCGCACACGCCGCTTCGAGGGCCGCGACGCGTGGCCCCATCGCCTCGACCGAGCTGTCGTCTTCCGCGTAGCAGCTCCAGATGTCGGCCAGCCGGGCGGCGTGGCGATAGCCCTTGGCGCCGTGGGCGGCGATCATGATCGGGATCCGTCCCGGTCGCGGCCCGACCGGCCGCTGCTCCAGGTCACGCGCTGTGTGGTACGTCCCCTCCAGGTTGGCTCGCTCTCCGCGCAGGACCGGCACGATGATCTTGAGGGCTTCCTCGAAGCGATCGTAGATGTGGTCCTCCGGAAGACCCATCGAGTGGGCGCCGGTCCCGGCATGCCCGGCACCCAGGCCGAAGATGAACCGGCCGCCGCTGATCTCGTCGATGGTTTCGACGGCCTTGGCCGTGATCCCGGGATTCCGGTGCAGCGCGGAGATGACCCACGTGCCGATCTTGATCCGGGTCGTGGCCGCAGCGATCGCGGCCGGCAAGGCGATCCCATCCCAGAACCCGAAGACAGGTCCGTCCTTGACCGTCCGCCCGAGGAGTTCGTCGGTCGTCCAGACGGTGTCGAACCCCATGGCTTCAGCCCGGAGCGCAAGGTCGCGGATCTCGGTCCAGCGGACCGCCTCCGGATCCAGGCTCGCCCGCCACGTCCCGAGGACGACTCCGATCTCGAACGAGCGCATGCGACCTCCACAGGACTGACCGGGACGCGAGGAGTGTACGGGGACGTGGAACGATCCCGGGACGTCGTCCCGGGATCGTCGTGTCGCGTGACGCCAGGCGCTTACGGAGCCCAGGGATGCATCTCTATCGCGGCGGGCTGGCCGGGTCCGTTGCACGGCGGGAGGGTCACGTCCGTGGCCGAGAACGGCTCCGCAACGACTCGGCTGCCGACGTTCTGGACGAGGGCGATCGTGACCGGTGCCACGGGATCCGTCCCGCAATAGTTCGTGGTCTGGACGAGCGTCGTGACGACCACCCCAGGATCGATGGTGAGGACTGGCACGGACCCCTTCGGCGCGTCGCCGTCGATGAGGATGGTGCCGCTCCCGTCGACCAACTGCGGCGTCCACTGCGCCGCGAGGAGGCAGCTGCGGGAGCTGTCGTTGGTCATCGTGACCGTGGCGATCCGACTGCCCGCAGCGCCCTCCCAAATCGTGATCCGGGCGGTGAGATCTGCTGTGACACACGGGGCCGGCGACACTGGGGTGACGACGGGGGATGCAGTCGGCGATGGCGTGGCCACTAACACGGACGGTTCGGGGGTCGGCGCCGGCGAGGGCGCGACGGTCGGCGATGGCGAGGCCACCGCTCCGACCCCGCCCGGGTCCTGACGCGAGAGGACAAAGAGCCCGGTGACCACGATGGCCGCCACGATGACGACCCCCGCGAGCACGCGTGAGAAGGGGTTCATGGATGAAGACCTCCGCGGGACGCGAAACGCACCCCGTCGTTGTGGGCTGGTGGGGAAAGCGGCCATGACGGTGTCGAGGACCTCGCTCGGCGCGGCCGCCGGGCCGTCCTTGATCCAGTCGTCCAGCCGCTCGTCGAAGGTCGGGCCGGTCATGCGGTGCGCTCCTTTGAGCTCGTCGGACGAGCGTCCGCTTCAATTGCGGCCCGCAGCTGACGGGTCGCGTAATGGAGTCGGGACCGCGCGGTCCCGACTGGGATCCCCAGGGTCTCGGCGATCTCCGTAAGGGGATAGCCGAGGTAGTGATGGAGGACGAGGACCGCACGGGCCTCCGGAGGAAGTCGACGGAACCCGCGCTCGAGTTCGTCCCGGTCCGCGACGAGACTCGTCGTGTCCGGGATGCCCGCGTCATGGGCCGCGATGAACTGAACGCGGCCGCCGGAGCCTCGCTCGCGCGCGGCCTCCAAATAGGACGCCCGGACGACCAGGCGATAGAGCCACGCATCGAAGCGGGCCGGATCGCGCAGCCTCGGCAGATCGCGCCAAGCCCCCAGCAGGGCCTGCTGGGTCGCGTCCTGGGCGAGATGCATGTCACGCAGGATCCGGTAGGCGATGCCATAGCAGCGATCGACGGAATCCCGCGCCAGGATCGCAAAGGCATCCTCATCCCCGCGCTGAGCTCGTTCGACGAGACCGGCCTGCATCTCGACTCCTGTTTGGGCTGTCATATCGAGTATGGAGGGCGATCCGCCGAAAACGTTCGATCCTGATCGGTGCGACCCTCAGTCGGACGCGATCCGCGCTCGAAGCCGCGGCAGGCGGTCCGTGGCGGTCCGCACACGAATGCCAGTCGCACGCGGGTCGCCCATCAGAGCGTCGTGTTCGCCACCGCCAGGTTGCGTTGGGTCACGGCCGACAGGTTCGTCGCCTGGCTCTCGGACAGCCGACCGCAGGACCGGTCCCAGTGGACGGCGACCAGGTCACCCGGCACGAGGACGTCACCGAACCCCTCGCCGTTCGCGCTCGTCAAACGCGCCGCTCGCGGAGCGCCCAGCCGCAGGGCGCCATCGACCAGCTCGAGTGGCGGCAGCTCGACATCGATAGCGCCGTCGGTGACGCCCACCACCCGGCCCGGTCGGACGAGGCAACGCTCCAGCACACCGACGAGATCCGGCGGGAGGCCACCCCGGATGAGCCCGATCCGCGGCAGGACCTCGAGGACGTGAAAGCTGTGATGGACCAGGGATGCGCCGCCGGCCTTGTCCTCCAGCCAGCGCCACTCGCGCGGGTTGGTGCGCGGGCGGAACCGCTCCCTGAGGTCGTCATGGCGGGCTCGCGGGCCCACGCCCTTGAGGAGCCCGTTGCCGAGCCAGTAGGCGGCGACCACCCGCGAGTCGAGCGGATCGGCGAGGTCGTTCTCGGCCGCGATCAGCTGCAGGTACGGGTAGGCGCCTTCGAAGCCCTGCGCGATGCGCGTCAGCTCATGGTCGGGGCGGTCCGTGCGGCCGATCCGGACCCGCTCCGGGAGCGTCAGCCCGGACTCGGGGCCGCACAGGCCCAGCCGATTCGGCGGGAACGCGAACCGGGCGAAGAGCAGTGGGCCCGGCAGCCACGAGCCGACCGTCCCGGCGAGGCCGCGGTCGTCCGGAGTCGCCACGAGATCGAGCATGGGTCTACGTCGCGGACCTGGTCGCGGTCTGGGTGACGGCCGCGCGAGAGGGTGTCATCCGGCCGCGCCGGATCGCCGTCCAGCCGACGACTCCCACCCCCAGGATCACCAGCCCGAGGCCGGCCGCGATGCCGGGCGCCGGGACCGTGCCCGTCCGGACGGCCGACAGGGCCGCCGTCACCAGGGCGCCGCCGACGAGGATGGCCGTGACCAGGTTCGCGGGTGCGCGCTGGAGGGCCGCGTACCACGTCGTCACGTAGCCAAGGAGCAGGACGCCGGTCACCGCGACGATCCCCCATTGGCTCGCTGAGAAGGCAGCCACGGCCCCGGCCCGTCCGGACGCGACCAGGAAGCCCAGGATGAGCAGCGCGCCGAGCGCCATGCGAGCCGTGGCCGCCAGTCGCACGCTGACGCCGTCACCCCCAAGGACACGGCGCGCCACGATGACCTCGACCGACCACAGGAGGGTCGCCAGCAGGATCAGGCCTTCCGCAGGCCCGGCGCCGATCGCTCCGGTGGGGCTGATCAGGAGGGTCCCGACGACCAGGGCGACCATCGCCACGAGCTGGGCGATCCCCAGACGTTCGCCAAGGACGACGACCGCAAGGGCGGCGACCCAGATGAACAGGATCTTGTGGATGAGGGCAGCCCCAGGGCCCGTGGCGGCGGCCAGGCCGCTGAAGAACAGGATGAACGGCACGCTCCCGCCGATGACCGCCAGGGCCAGGAGTCCCGCGGACTGGCGCGGCCGGAGGGCCCGGACCTCGGCGGCGCCGCCTGAGGCCAGGAGGATCGCGAGCAGGACGAGACCCACGAGTGCGTTCCGGGCGCCCGTGAGCGCGACCGGATCGCTGAAGTCCTTCACGACAAGCCCGTTGACGAAGATCGAGACGCCGGAGATGACGGCGGTGGCCGTGGCCAGTCCGATGCCCCATCCGGTCGTGCGCGGGATCGACATGGTGTCCTCCTAGGTGGACCGTGGTGGTTGCGGAAACGGCAGCTGGGTGGCCGAAGCCTGCAGGTGGTCAAGGACATCCCGGTCGGCCGGGTCGACGCGCCCCAGGACAATGCCGAGCCCGACGAGGACGAGGTCGCCGGGGATGAGGTCAGGGACCAGCAGCGTCAAGGCGCGACGGTGCAGCCCATCGAGGTCCACGACGGCCTCGCCGTCCTCGATCGAGATGACCCGTGCCACGGTCGTCCGGCACATCTCAGGCCTCCACGCCAAGATCGACACCGGCGAGCCGCGCCAGTTCTGCGGCGATCGCCTCACCGTAGGCCGGCATCGCGGCCCGGGCGGTGCGCGACAGCGGCGCGCCGTAGTCAAAGCCACGTCCGGCGAGGCCCACGAACGTCCCGAAGACGGGCGCCTCGCGGACGATCGCGGCCAGGCCCACGACGAGGTTGATCGGCAACTCGTGTGACGAACGAGGCGAGAAGGCCGGTCGCTCGAGCAACGCACTCAGCGGCAGGGACACGATCCGTCCGGGTTCGATACCGGCCACCGCGTCGAGGACGAGGCACGACACCCCGGCGGGCACGCCGACCAGATCCTCGACGCGCAGCTCGAGGCAGCGTCGGATCTCCACTTTCGCCAGCAGGCGATGTGGCAGCGTGGGTAGCAGGGTGGCGATGGCCGACAGGGCGACGCCGTCATCGCCCCGGTCGGCATTGCCACAGACGATGATCCTGACCACCGGATCCGGCAGGAAGCCGCTCATGGCACCGACTCCACCCGGAGATCCAGGAAGTGGGTCGCGCACGAGATGCACGGGTCGTAGCTGCGGATGAGCTGCTCCAGCCGGTGGGTGGCGACCGCATGCGGCTCGTGGAGGATGGATGGCGCGAACGAGGTCATGTCCGCCTCGATGGCGGCCTGGTTCTGACTCGTCGGCGGGACGATCTTCGCGCTGGCGACGAATCCGCGCTCGTCCAGTTCGTAGTGATGGAACAGCAGGCCACGCGGGGCTTCCGTCGCCCACGACGCCGTCCCCGGGCCGGGCGTCCACGGCTGCGCGGCGCGCGCCGGGGGGCGGTAGCCGTCCACGATGTCGAGGGCCTCTGCGACCGCGTGGACGAGTTCGATCGCCCGCGCCGCGATGCTCCAGTACGGGTTGCGCCGGATCTGGTCCGCGAGACCGATCCGATCGAGGGCCTCGCGGGCCGTCGGATGCAGCCTGTCCCCGGCGAGCGTGATCCGGGCGGCCGGACCCAGGAGGTAGGGGACGCGATCCGCGGTGTGCGCCTGGAGCGCGTGCGACCAGGGGACCTGCTCCTCCTCGAACGCGACCTCCCAGTCGGCCGGCGCCAGGTCCAGGCCATCCGACGACACGATCCGGCCGTCGTTCATCGGGTACTCGTCCGGATGGCGGAGGGCGACGAACCGCTCCTCGCGCTCGAAGTGTGGCGCGCTGAACGAGGCGACCCAGTCGACCGTGGCCAGAGCGTGGCGAAGGGCGGCGGCCAGCTCCGGGCGGATCGCCTGCAGCTCCTTGCGCGACGGGACCTTTGAGAAGCCGCCGACCCGAACACTGACCGGATGGATTGGCCGTCCGCCCAGCACTGCGACGATCCGATTCCCGGCCCCCTTCAGGGCCAGGCCGCGGGTGATGGCGGAGCGGTCCAGGGCGGCCAGTTCGACGGCGTTGGCACAGCCCAGGAAGTCGGGCGCGTGGAGCAGGTAGACGTGGAGCGCGTGGCTCTCGATCCACTCGCCACAGTACAGGAGGCGGCGCAGGGCGCGGACGGCCGGGTCCACCGCGATCCTCCCGAGATCCTCGAAGGCGTGCACGGCGGACATCTGATACGCGACCGGGCAGATACCGCAGATGCGGGCGACGATGTCGAGCACCTCATCCGGCGTCCGGCCGACGACGATCCGCTCGAAGTAGCGCGGCGCCTCGAAGATGGCCAGCTGGGACTCGACGACCTGTCCGTCACGAACGACGAGCCGGAGGGACCCCTCGCCTTCAACCCGGGTGATCCCGGCGACCTCGTAGCGGACCTCGCCGGTCGTGTGGTCGCTGCCGTGCATCAGGCGTCCTCCCGGTCCGGGGTGGCGACGGCCGCGACGGCTCTCGGCGGCCCGCCCAGGTCGTCGATCACGTCGCGGAACGGCTTGGCGTAGGCAGTGAAGCCAGAGAAGAGCCGGGCGGTCTCGGGATCGGAGCGACCGTCGCGCCCGAACCAGCGGGCCAGACTCACGGCATTCGCGCCCTCGCGTGGCCCGAAACAGCCATAGCAGCCACGCGCGAAGGCCGGGCACAGTGCGCCGCAGCCCGCGTGCGTGACCGGGCCGAGGCAGGGGGCGTGGCCGGTGACGAGAACGCAGACCGTGCCCCGCCGCTTGCACTCCAGGCACACCGATTCGTCGGGGAGTTGGGGCCGTCGTCCGACGACGAGGGCGGTCAGGAGCTCCAGCAGCTGGCCCGGGTCGATCGGGCAACCGCGCAGTTCAGCGTCGACAGCAACGTGGCTCGCCACGGGCGTCGAGGTCGCCAGCGACTCGATGTACTCGGGCTGCGGATAGACCGCGGAGCGCCATTCGTCGTGGTCGGCCCAGTTGCGCAATGCCTGGATCCCGCCGGCAGTCGCGCACGCCCCGATCGTCACGAGCAGCGGCGTCTCGCGACGGACGCGGACGATCTCCTCGGCCTGTTCGGGCGTGCTGATGGAGCCCTCGACGAGGACGACATCGAAGGGACCGGACGACCGATACGACGACGCCTCGGCGAACTCGACGAGATCGAACCGTTCGAGCAGGTCCAGCAGGTGATCCTCAAGGTCCAGGATCGTCAGCTGGCAGCCGTCGCACGACGCGAACTTCATGATCCCCAGACGAGGCTTGGTCGGGATGGCGGCCCGGGTCGCGCCCGACATCACAGACCCTCTCGCGCGAAGTCCACGCCAAGCTCGGCGAGCGAGAAGACCGGCCCGTCGCGACAGACGAATACCTTCCCGAGCTGGCAGTGGCCGCACAGGCCTACGCCACACTCCATATGGCGCTCCATGGTCACGAAGATGCGATCGTCCGTGACTCCGCGATCGCGCAGGACGTCGACGGTGGCCGCCATCATCCGTTCCGGGCCACAGATGAACGCGACGGCGTTCGGGCCATCCAGGTGGCCCTGGTCGAACAGGCTCGTGACGACGCCCACGCGTCCGAACCAGTCCGGACCGGCACGGTCCACGATCTGGCCGACGTCCAGGTCCGGGCGGGCCGCAAGCTCGGACAGCTCCTCGACATACAGGCGATCGGCCGGGCTGCGAGCCCCGTACAGGAGGCGGATCTCGCGGAACCGGGTCCGCTCGGCGAAGAGGGCGTCCACGAGCGGGCGCAGCGGGGCGAGCCCGATCCCGCCCGTCACCAGCACGACATCGTGGCCCGCGGCGGCATCGACGGGCCACCCGCGACCCAGCGGGCCCCGGAGGCCGATCGAATCGCCTCGGCGGAGTCCGCACATGGCACGCGTCGCGGCGCCGGCTGCCCGGATCGTGAGCTCCAGGCCGTCTGGATGGAACCGCGACACCGAGATGGGCGCCGCCGAGAAGGCCGGCAGGGCGGCCATCACGAACTGGCCTGGGCGACCCGCGAGCAGGTCCGGGTCGTCGGTCTCGAATCGAAGGGTCACCGTGTCGGGCGTCTCTCGTCGACGCTCCACGACGAACGCGCGGGCATATGTCGGGGCGAGGTCGTCGAGGACCGGCAGCGGCATGCCGGCCGTTGCAAGCGCGGCGCTGACGATGGGCGTCGGCGGTGCCGGGCGCGGATCGAGCATCTCGGCGAGAGGGGGAGGAGCGACGGCCATCAGTTCGTCGCGGATGTCGATGCCCACCGGACACCAGGTCACGCAGCGGCCGCACCCGACGCACCCGGACATCCCGAATTGCTCCCACCACGTGCCGAACTTGTGGGTCAACCACTGGCGGTAGCGGTCCTGGACGCGCGGCCGGAAATTGCCCCCGGCGACCCGCGAGAAGCCGAGCGTGAAGCAGCTGTCCCAGGTTCGCTCGGCCACGGCCTCGACGCCGTCGAGATCCGATACCTGCGTCACCCCGGTGCAGAAGCAGGTCGGACAGACGAGCGTGCAGTTTGCACAGGCAAGGCATCGTTCGGCGATCTCGGCCCAGCGCGGGCTGGCGGCTGCCGCGATCAGGCGCTCCGGCAGTCCGGCCGTCGGGACCGGATCGCCGATCATCGCCCGGGCGCCCGCTACCGCGGCCCTTGCCGCGTCGACCACGGCGACATCGGCCTCGGCGAGCGCCAGCCCCTCCAGGAGGGCCTCGCCGGCCGCCGACCCGGAGCGAACCACGAAGCCGTCATCGAGCTCCGTCATCGCCAGGTCGAAGCCGGATGTGACCTCGGGCCCGGTCCCCATCGAGGTGCAGAAGCAGGTCTCGGCCGGGCTGACGCACTCGACGGCGACGATGAGAGCGGACCCTCGCCGGGCGACGTAGTCCCGATCGGCGACCGGCCCGTTGGCGAGGACGGCGTCCTGGGTGAGCAATGCGGCGATCTCGCAGCCACGTACACCCAGGAATGCGAGCCGTGGAGCCTCCGGCACCGCGTCAGAGAAGGTGGTCTGCCCATCGACTCGCCGCCCGATCGTGATGGGGACCCGCGGCGGGAACGTCTCGTGCTTCCAGGAGGTGGGGCCCACGGCGTAGTCGAACTGGCGGTCCGTGCCGGTCGACCGAAGGCGATACGTCCCGGGTCCCTGATCCGCGGTCCATCCTGCGGGCAGTTCGGCCGCGTGCCGGATCTCGTCGTAGACGATCGCACCGCCGCTCAGCGTCGGCCCGATGATCCGCCGGCCGTCCGCCGCCAGCAGGTCCAGGAGTCGATCCAGATCCGCCCGCGGCAGGAAGCCGGGCCGGGCCCCGATCAGGGTCACCATGGCTCGTCTGCATGCTGGGAGAACAGGTCCAGCAGCTGCATCCGGGTCCCGCTGAGACGGGTCGCCAGGGCCTCCAGCAACGACCGATACACCGCTGCCGCCAGGATCGGGTCGGCGGTCAGCTCCGCCCGCAGCCGCTCGCCGTCGAGGAGCAGGAGGTCCGTCGGGACCAGGGCGACCACGGTCGAGGTCGCGCGATGCGGCGGCACGACCGCCGTCCAGCCCACGATGTTGCCCTCGTCGACGGTGAGGATCGTGGTCGTGCCGCGCTCGGGGACCCGGAGACGAAGGGCGACTCGACCACGCACGACGACAGCAAGGTCGCGTGTAGGGTCACCCTCGCGAAGGATCTCGTCACCGGCCTGGTAGGTGGCGTGCCGTGCCTGCGCCTCGAGGCGCGCGAGGGCGGCAGGCGGTAGGCGCGACCCGAAGAATGTGTCTGCCAGCGACACGGCCGACAGCACGAAGGATGTGACGCTCGATGCGCCGGTGCCGAGGTCCTGGTCCATGTGACGCGCCTCCAGGGTCGTTCCTTGCACCTTCGAGTCTCGGCGGGGCCACGGGGCAGGGCATCGGCCATGCGGCGCATTCAGGGGAGCCGAACGGCCCGTCTCCACCGGTCGGTCGGCTCTGGATGGCGCTCCGCTCCGGGCCGAGACTCATGGCGGGAGATCGACCGCAGGAGGTGCGTCATGACGAGGTCAGGAAGCGACGCGGTCGCAGAGCAGGTCTTTGCCATGCAGGAGCATCGGGAGTTGCTGCCGTGGCTCGATCGCGTCCACGACGTCGGATGCGGGATGGGGCGCGTCCCGGTCAGCGAGCTGGCTGTCTCACTCCATCGGGTCCTCGTCTGGCTGGAGGGTGATCTCGAGGCCCACGCCGCGTGGGAGGAGACGTGGCTCTATCCGGAGATCGACCAACGAGCCGGCACGCCGTGGGCCACCCGGACGATGCGGTTCGAACATCACCTGATCCGCATGGCGGTCCGCCGGCTGGCGGTCGAACAGGCCGCGTTGGGCCACGAACTCAGCCCCGCCCAGGCCAGTGACCTGGCGAGCCACGTGTTCGGCCTGGAGGCGCTCCTGCGCGCTCATCTTCAGTGCGAAGAGCGCGTCCTGATGCCTCTCCTCGAGGGCCAGGTGTCCGGAGAGACCCTGCCGGCGATCTAGCGCCAGACTCGGTCAGAACAGCCCGTTACCATGAGCGCATGGCCACGCGAACGAGTGCCGGGATCCTCCTGTATCGGCGGTCCGAGGGCCGTCTGGAGATGCTGCTGGCCCATCCCGGCGGCCCGTACTTCCACGGACGCGACGAGGGCTACTGGTCCATCCCCAAGGGCGAGCCGGATGGCGAGGAGCCGCTCCTGGACGTGGCGCTGCGCGAGTTCGAGGAGGAGACGGGCCATCCCGTCCAGGCCGAGGCCGTCCTGGGGCTTGGATCGATCGTGCAGAAGGGCGGCAAGGTCGTCCATGCGTGGGCGGCCGAAGGCGACCTGGACCCGGCCCTGTCGGTCTCGAACAGCTTCGACATGGAATGGCCTCCGAAGTCCGGCCTGACGGCCTCGTTCCCCGAGATCGATCGCGTGGCGTGGTTCGATCCGGACGAGGCGCGCGTCCGGATCAAGGCGACCCAGATCCCACTGCTCGAGCGCCTCGAGGAAGCGCTCCGCGAGCGCTGAGGGTCAGCTCGCCGGGACAGCCTTCAGGAGCTGTTCGAGGTTCGCGGTGGGGATCTCGCCGCTGAGGCGGGCAAAGACGTTGCCGGACCCGTCGAGGATCACGAAGTAGGGGTAGCTCGCAAGGCCATACGCCGTCGCCACGGAATTCGCGGGGTCTGCGATGACCGGCGCTGTCCAGCCCTCGCGCGCGAACCAGTCCTCCGGCGGGTAGTTGGGTCGGGTCGGGTCGATCCCGGTCGAGACGGTCACGATGTCGACGCCATTCGGGAGGCCGCCGCCGTTGACCCAGGCCTGGATGAGTGGGATCTCGCGCTGGCAGTGAGGGCACCAGTGCGCGGCGAAGATGACCATCATCGTGCGGCCGGTCGGAGCGATCGAGACCGGCTGACCCGAGTCGTCGTGCCCGTTCACGACGGGGGCCGCCAGGCCCTTCGCAGGGTCGGGCTTCGCGTCGGCGAACGTGGGCAGCGCCGTGCCCGTGATCGTGGGCGGACCCGCAGTGGCTACCGAGGCGGCGTGGGACGACGACGCGTTGGCGCCAGCGCTGGCGGCAGGCGCCTTCGCCGCCGAGCCCTGGCTCAGGACGATCGCGATGACCGCGACGGCGGCGATGGCGAGCCCGGCCACGGGCAGGAGCCAGCGGGAGGCGGACGACCTGGGCTCGGCGCGTCGGGCCGCCTCGCGGCGAGAATCTCGGGAGGACTTGGTCAAGCGGGACTCCGTTCGGGGATCTGGTCGGTAGGATCGTCGGCCGCGTTGCCGTCCATGTCGTCGTCCGTGTCGTCGTCATCGGTTCGATCGCGAAGGGACAGGACGGTAAGGATCAACAGGAACGCGACGAGCGCGAGGGTCGGCAGGCTGATGAAGCCAAGCGCCCGGAACCAGACTATGGTGCACGCCGGCCCGGTCCCGCACGCGCCGGTATCGAGCGCCGGGATCCACTCGAGCGCGGCGTGATAACCGGCGATCACGGCCCCGATAGCCGCGAGGGCGCGGGCGTATGGCCGGACGCCCTCATCTCGCCGGACCGCGGCAAGCCCCAGGATCACGACGAGGGGATACATCGCGATCCGCTGGTACCAGCACAGGCGGCAGGGTTCGAAGTGGGCGACCTCGGAGAAGTACAGGCTGCCCAGCGTGGCGAGAAACGCCACCCAGAACGCCATCGCGACGGCGTTTGGACCGATGAACAGGGCGATCGAGTCGTACCTGCCGCGAGCGGCGACGGATCTGATCGCGAGGAGGCGCACGATGACCAGCGTCGCCATGGCGCCGACCGCCAACAGCGCGAGGATGGCGTAGAACAGCTCGACCATCTCGGTGGACATGGAGCCGATAGTGGCGGGGATCCGCGAATCCCGCACGGACCAGACCGCCCGGACGCGACGGGCCGAACGGCTCTCGCGGCCGGGGCAGGGCCGCGACATGGTTCGCTCCATACTGGCGTCGCATGCTGTCAGGAGGTCCGGCGTTCGTGGTCGACACAGCGGATGTCATCGTCATCGGTGCCGGGGTCCAGGGCGCCAGCCTCGCCTTCCACCTCGCCCGGCGCGGCGTTCGGCCGCTGGTGGTCGAGCGCAGAGCGGTCGCGGCGGGGGCGACCGGCCGGTCTAGCGGCCTCGTCCGGATGCACTACGACCTGCTGGTCGACGCCCGGATCGCCTTCGAATCGTACGGCTGGTTCGCCGCGTGGGCGGAGCGCGTCGGGGGCGAGTGCGGGTTCACGAAGACCGGGTTCATCCAGCTCGTCGGGTCGGACAAGGCGGATCTGCTGCGGGCAAACGTCGCCGACCAGCGGTCGATCGGCATCCGGACCGAGGTGGTGACACCCCAGCGGATGCGGGAGCTGGCCCCGGCGCTCGCCGTCACGGACGACGAGATCGGTGCCTTCGAGCCCGACTCGGGCTACGCGGACCCGGCCTCCACCGCGATGAGTCTGCTGACGGCCGCCCGGCTGGACGGTGCTCGACTCGTGACCGGCGCCGAGGTCACCGGCATCTCGACGGCCGGCGGAGCCGTGACGGGCGTCCAGACGTCGAAGGGATCGTTCGCGGCACCGGTCGTTGTGGACGCGGCCGGGGGCTGGGCCGCACGAGTCGCCGCACTCGCGGGGATGCGCATCCCGGTCGAGGTCTGGCGCCACGACGTCGCCTACATCGGTACGCCAGTCGATCTGCCGATGCCGTTCCCGGTGGTGATCGATGACATCCATGCGATGTACTTCCGGCCCGAAGGCCAGAGTTCGGTGCTCATCGGGCTCGAGGACCACACAGAGAGCGACGGGTCACCGGATCGCGAGACGGACAGCGTTGCTAGAGGCTTTACGGACCTGGTGACGGACCGGATCGTCGGCCGCATGCCATCCCTGGCCGATGGCACGTTCCGGACCGCCCACAGCGGCCAGGACGGCCTGACCCCGGACCAGCAGCCGATCCTCGGGTCCGCGGGCGCCGCCGGCCCAAGCGGCTTCTACCTCGATTGCGGCCACAGCGGGACCGGCTTCAAGACCGCCCCGGCGATCGGCCTCGCGATGGCGGAGCTCATTTTGGACGGCGCATCGCGCACCGTGGATCTCTCGCCCTTCGCCCTAGACCGGTTCGCGAACGGCCGCCCTCTCGTCGGCGAACACGCCTACGGGCACACCTGGCGTTGACGGTCACCCGCCGATCGGCACGTCTCCGGACGTCCGGCTCGGTGAGGGAGCGCTGGGCGCCGCAGGTCCGTCGATCGCCGCGCCGGTTCGATCGAGGCGCGCCACGAAGGGTGTCGCCGCGAGCCGCGTCAGCGTCTCCCTGGCCGCCCGGATGACGGTCGATGCCTCGGCCATCTCGCGCTCCGTCGGCGCGAGCAGCGACGCGAAGTCGACGACAGTCAGGGCCTCGTCGAAGGCGAGACCCAGGGCGCTCCAACCGCGCAGCGCTTCACGGTAGCCCGCGACCGCGTCGGCCCGACGACCTTCCAGTGCAGCGATCCCGGCGCGAAGCGCGACCCGGTCGAGTTCGGTGGCCTGGCCCTTGATGACGGAGCGATCCATCCGATCCACGATCTCGGTCGCGCCCGGAGCGTTGCCCGCCCACAGCGCTGCCCGCGCAGCGAGGGGCAGACTGATCGGCTCGAAGTAGTTGACGTTGTCCGCGGCCGCAGAAGCCTCGCGTTGTGCCTCGGACAACCGCCCAGCCGTGAAGGAAGCCCAGGCTCGCGCCCAGTGGCAGTAGCTGGTGTACTGCGGGTCCGCTGTCCCGGACAGGAGTCGCTCGGCCCGGTCCATATCCTCCGTGGCATCGCCACCGCGCAAGGCGGTCAGGACGGCCCGATCCACATAGAGCTCCAGGTAGAACTCCCCGATGGTCTCGTTCGCCAGCCACTCGTCCAGGAGGGCTGACGCCCAGGCCCATTCGCCGACACGGATCGAACACGAGACGGCATTGCCAACCATCCCGAATCCATAGGCCACCGACCCGAGCCGCGCAGCGATGCCCAGGCCCTCGCGGGCCATGGCGAGACCGGCAGCGGGGTCGGCGAATTGCTCGTAGAACGTGAGGACAGTGCGCGTGGCCCGATGGACCTGGAGGAGATCGTTCGCGACAGCGAGCTCGTGGGTCCCTCGCTGGAGGATGAGCCCCTCCCGCGGTCGATCGGAGCGGAACAGGATGCCGCTCCGCCGTTGCAGCGCCCTCGCGGTCTGCGTTAGCAGGTCAAGACGTTCGGCGACGGGCAGCAGCCGCTCGAGCCATACAAGAGCGGTCGCGTCATCGTTCTCATCCGCATACGCCGCAGACATCGCCAGCATGAGCGCGACGCCGGCCGGCGTCTCCTCGAGGTCGGCGAACTCCTCCCACGCAGGCTGCAACAATCCGAGGGCGTGCGGGTTGTGAACCCCGAAGATCGTAGAGGCGCTGGTGTAGGTCGCGGTCGCGAGTGCGATCCCGCTACGGTCCCCGATCTCGCGCCGAGCTTCGAGCGCTCCGAGCGCATGTCGATCGGACGCTTCGGTCGAGAGGATCTCCCCGGCGGACAGGAGCGCCCGTTCATGGAGATCGGCCCGATCGGCTGGGTCGCCGGTCATCGCGAGTGCGTGCTCCAGGAATGCGAGCGCCTGCGTGTGAGCCCCGAGGATCACCGCCCGCTCGGCGGCCCCGCGAAGGGCCAGGCGAGCTTGGGCGGCCAGCGCGTCCGCCTCCGGTCCATCGGCCGCGTAGCCGTGCGCCGCTGCGTAGTGGCCCGCGAGCGCACCGGCGAGCTCATCGGTCTCGAGGGTCTCGAAGAACCGTGCCGCGGCGAGGTGGCGGACCTTGCGGTCGCGCTTGGCCAGCGTGTTGTACGCGACCTCGCGGATGAGCGCCTGGACGAACGCGTACTGGCCCCGCTCGGGGGACCGCGGATCGACTTGCTGGACCAGGAGCTCGCGGCGGACCAGGCTGCGTAGTCGCGATTCAAGGCCTGCCGGATCCTCGCCCGACACGGCCGCAAGACCGGCCAGTGTGAAGCTCTGACCAAGGACCGCGGCGTCGGCCACGAGGCTCCGATCCGGAGCGTCGAGCTCATCGAGGCGCGCGGCGATCAGGGCCGTCAAGGTCTCGGGTACGGCGAGATCGGACAAGTCGTCGACGGGTCGGTGGACCCCATCCTCGAGAACGAGTCGGCCCTGGGCCAGGAGCATCCGGACGGTCTCTACCGCATAGAGCGGGATGCCGTCGGCACGCCCGACGATCGTGTCACGGGCCCGTGCCGGCAGCCCAGGCACGAGGCCTCCCAGGAGCTCGCGCATGGCCTGGATCGAGAGGGGCTCCAGATGGATCGAGGTAAAGCTCCGCATCCCGGCGCCCCAGTCCGGGCGTCGGGAATGTAGCTCGGGACGGGCGAGGGTGATGATCAGGATCGGGACGTTCCGGCTCCACTCAAGCATGTGATCGATGAAGTCCAGGGTGCCTGGATCGGCGAAGTGGACATCCTCGAAGACCATCACGACCGGGCCGGTTGCAGCGAGACGCTCGAAGAACGTCCGCCAGGCGCCGAACAGTTGCTCCGAACCAGCGTCCGTCTCGATGCCCAACAGCGATAGGAATGCTGGCTCGATCCAGGCCCGTTCGCTCTCGTCCGAGACATACTCGGCGAGCATCGCCGCGATCCCCGCGCGCGTCGTGGCCTCGTCGTCGGTCTCTTGCAGCCTGGCGCGAACCCGGACCATCTCACCGAGGGCCCAGAACGAGATGCCGTCGCCATAGGCCGGGCTCCGGCCATCGTGCCACCAGACTCGCTCCAGGAGGCCGTCCACATACTTGAGGAACTCCCAGGCCAGGCGCGATTTCCCGATCCCGGCCGGCCCGACCACGCTGACGAGGCGAGGTCGGCCCTCGCGACCGGTCGCATGGAACAGGTCCTTGAGCTGGCGAAGCTCCTCATCCCGACCCACGAACGGTGCCTCGAGCGCCTCGGACCGGCCCGTCCCGCCACGCCGAGCGACGACCCGGATCGCTCGCCAGGCGGGCACCGGGGCGACCTTGCCCTTGAGGACCTGGTCTTCGGCGGCCTCGAAGACGATCGCCCCGCCGGCGGCGCGCTGGGTCGCCTCGCCGACCAGGACGGTCGACGGCGCGGCTGCGCTCTGGAGGCGGCTGGCCGTGTTGACGATGTCGCCGGCGACCATCCCCTGGTTGGTCGCTCCCAGCGTGACGGTCGCCTCGCCGGTGAGGATCCCGGCTCGGACCTGGATCCCCGGGCCCAGGCTGCGGACCGCATCCGTCAGGTCCAGGGCGGCACGGACGGCTCGTTCGGCATCGTCCTCTCGGGCGATCGGGGCGCCCCACAACGCCATCACCGCGTCGCCGATGAACTTCTCGACCGTTCCGCCGTACCTGGCGATGATCTCGCGGACCATCTCGAAGTACCGCGTCTGGAGCTCGCGGACCTCCTCCGAGTCGCGACCCTCCGAGTATGAGGTGAAGCCGACGAGATCGGCGAACAGCACGCTCACGACGCGACGCTCGGAGACCGGCTCGGAGGTGGCGGGTGGAGGCGTGACGACGGTCGGGGTCGCCGCGCCGGTCCGGGGAGCGGCGACGACGAGCGGCGTGGCGCATTCGGAGCAGAACTTGGCACCCGGCAGGTTGGCCGCGCCGCAGCTCGGACAGGCAGCGGCCAGGGGGGTCGCGCACTCCATGCAGAACTTGGCGCCCACCCGGTTCTCGGTGCCGCAGTTCGAGCAGATCACGTCCAGTCGGTTCTCCTGTGCCGTGCGCCGTTCCGCCTGAGGATAGCCGAGCGCCCGGGTGTGCCGGGACGCACCAGCGCTCCGCCGGGTCCCGTCAGGACCTTCGGCCCATGGCCGGGCCATCAGTGCGCTGCGAACGTCCGTTGCATGACTCCTGGGTGTCGGGGGATCACCGAGGGCACCCAGGGGTCGCCACCAGTCGCATCGGGAACTCCAGACCCGCCCCCACCGTCTCCGGGCTGACGCCGCCACACCGCGGCCC
>JBKJQY010000042.1:0-9709 GCA_046593725.1 Candidatus Limnocylindrales bacterium | reverse complement strand
ATCGTGGTCCTCGCCGAGAGCCTCCGTCGCACCGGCGACGTTGAAGTAGCGGAGGCTCACGCTGCGCAGGCCGTACGCCGCGCCATACCAGCGCAGGGCGCCCTCGAACGTGCGCTTCGTCTCACCGTACGGGTTGATCGGCCGGAGCGCCGCATCCTCGCGGATCGGTGTCGCGTCCGGGACACCGTAGACCGCAGCCGTGGACGAGAACACGATCCGCTCTACACCGGTCGTGCGGGCCGCCTCCAGCAGGGCCACGCCACCCGCGACGTTGTCCCGGTAGTACTTCGCGGGATCCCGGCCGGATTCGCCGACGAGCGAGCGCGCCGCGCAGTGCAGGATCGCTTCGATGCGTTGGTGCTCCAGCAGCCGGGCGACCGCGGCCCCATCCGCATAGCTTCCCCGCTCCAGGGTCGCGCCCGCCGACACGGCTGCCGCGTGGCCGGTCGTCATATCGTCCAGGACGACCACCTCGTGACCGGCTGCGAGGAACGCCTCGACCGAGACGGAACCGACATAGCCGGCGCCACCGGTGACCAGGATGCGTGTCATGGCTCGAACGATACGAGGTACAGACCGCGCCCGTGACCACGCACCCCCGAACCAGGACCGAGCAGGTCACGGGACCACGAACGTGTCGCCGCAGTGGACATGCCGCGAGGATCTGGCGACCACGCCGCGGATGGGATCGTACGGTCCGGGGACGACATCTGGCTCGTCAGCGGTTTCGGCGCAGCAGACGATCGAGGAACGACCGTCGCCTCAGGGCCGGAGGGGGCGGTGTCGCCACCAGGACGGGCCCGGTCGTTTCGGCGAGCCGGGTCGTTTCGACCGGTGCAGGGGCTGCGACCGACTCGGATCGGGGCTCCGGCGGAGCGACCGCCTGCCCTCGGTACCGGAGCACCTCCTCGAGTCGCTCCACCATCCGGGATGCCGCCGCGTTCTCCGGGTCGATGACGAGCGCGCGCCGTGCGAGCGCGAGCGCGCCGGGCTCATCGCCTCGCTCGAGTGCGCACCTGGCGAGGCCAACCACCGCGATCGAATTCTTGGGGTCCGCCTCGGCGACCTGCGTGTACAGCGCCTCTGCGCGATCCACGAGGCCCACGGACATCGCCCGTTCAGCCTGCAGCAGCAGTTCGATCATGCGTCCTCCGCCATCGCCGCCTGGGCGAGCAGCAGGAGCGTCGGTCGATCGTTCAACGCCGGATCGGCGACGACTCGCTCCAGGAGATCCTCCAGCAGGTGCCCCATCCGGGGTCCGGGAGCCATCCCAAGCGACTCGATCAGGTCCGAGCCATCGATGGCCAGCCCGCGCAGGTCCAACACGGCCTCGGCCTCGAGCTCGGCCCGGACGCGCTCGCGCAGCTCGTCCAGGAGCCCGGCGTCGGCCGGGAGCCCGGAGCCCACGTTGTCTGCCATGCGGAGCTCGAGCAGCTCCTCGATCGCGTCGTAACCGATCTTCTGGATGAACCGGCGGACGGCGGCATCGGACCAGTTCGGCTCGTAACTGAACATGTGCTGGCGGACGAGATGGACCACTCGGTCACGGACCTGGCGCGGCGACCGGAGTCGGTCCAGGAACGCTCCCGCGAGCTCGGCACCCACTGCGTCGTGCCCGATGAAATGCCCATCCGCGAGCGTCGCCGGCTTGCCGATGTCGTGAAGCAGCGTCGCCAGGCGGACGATCGGCCGATCGGCCCGCGCTGCATCCACGGCACGCAGCGTGTGATCCCACAGGTCCTCGTCCGGCAGCTTGTTCTGGGCGACCCCGCGCTGCGCGGCGAGCACCGGCGAGATCGGCGCGAGTAGATCCGTGTCGCTCATCAGGCGGAGCCCAACGGACGGACGTTCGGCTGCCAGGAGACGGTCCAGTTCCGCCGCGATACGCTCACCGGAGAGATGGGCCACCAGCGACGAGCGGGCCTGGATGCCGGCCAGCGTCGCCGGCTCCACGCCGAACCCAAGCGTGGCCGCGAGGCGGACGGCACGGATCATCCGAAGGGCGTCCTCCTCGAACCGTGTGCGCGGGTCGCCGACCGCCCGCAGGATGCCGACAGCCGCGTCTGCCTGACCGTCGTGGGGATCCACAAGTCGCGGCGACTCGCCGTCGGCCGGACCGCCAGCCATCGCGCCCCAGGCCATCGCGTTGACGGTGAAGTCGCGTCGCGCGAGGTCGGCTTCGATCGTGTCGCCGAATTCGATCCGATGCGGGCGCCGGAAGTCCGCGTAGTCATGATCGACTCGGAACGTGGTGATCTCCACCAGCGCCTTGCCTCTCGCCCGGATCGCGACCGTCCCGAAGCGGTTCTCGTAGACGGCTCCGGGAAAGAGCGCCTGGACCCGCTCCGGCAGCGCGTCGGAGGCCAGGTCCCAGTCGGCGGGCGCCCGCCCGAGCAGGACGTCGCGGATCGAGCCACCCACGACATACGCGGCATGGCCGTTCGCCCACAGCATCCGCAGGACCTCGAGGACCGCGGAAGGGACGGCGTCGGCGACCAGGCGCTCGGTCACGGCCGGGGCCGCGATCAGTTCCGGCCCAGGAACAGGTACGAGCGCCACGCGTCGTTGCGGTCGTCCGCCAGATATGGTGTGAACAGCGAAAAGACGTCGTTCCGCGGCTCGAACGGGGGGCGGCTCAGGCGCAGGTGCGTTTCCGCGAGGGTCTTGCCACCCTTGCGGTGATTGCACGGCTTGCACGCAGTCACGAGGTTGTCCCAGGTGTGGCCGCCGCCCCGGTGGCGCGGCAAGACATGGTCCAGGGTCAGGTCGTGGGCCTGTCGCCCGCAGTACTGGCAGGTGTGGCGGTCGCGCACGAAGATCTCGCGTCGCGACAACTTCACCCGCGGTCGTGGGCGCCGGATCAGGTGTTGCAGCCGGATCACCGAGGGCGCGCGGTAGTCGGTCCGCGGCGTCCTGATCACCTGGTGGTCGTATTCGATCACTTCGGCCCGTTCGCCGAACACGAGCCGGAAGGCCCGCGGCAGGTTGCAGACGTTGAGCGGTTCGTAGTTCTGGTTCAGAACGAGCACGACACCGTCCATATCGCGGGACAGTAGCAGAGACTTGCGCCGGGCCCTGCGACCGAGTCGCTCAGTCGCCCACCCATCCGCCGGCTTGGCCCACCTTCGTCGCAAGCGGTCGTCCCAGCGCCGCCGAGATGAACCGCGCTGCCTCCAGCACGCCGTCCAGCGAGGCGCCATGGTCCCAACCGGACGCGTCGAGGAAGTAGACGAGGTCCTCCGTGGCCAGGTTGCCCGTGGCACCCGACGCGTAGGGGCAGCCGCCGGTGCCACCGGTCGACGAATCGAAGCAGCGTACGCCGGCGTCTAGGCCAGCCGCGACGTTGGCCAGCGCTGTGCCCCGGGTGTCGTGGAAGTGGTACGCGATGCGGTCCAGCGGGATACCGGACTCCACGGCTACCCCGGTCAGCGCGGCGACCTGGCCCGGGACGCCCACCCCGATGGTGTCGCCGAAGCAGATCTCGTCGACGCCCATTCCAAGCAGGTGGACGGCAACATCCACGGCCTGGCGCGGATCCACACGGCCGTCGTACGGACAGCCGAAGGCGGTCGAGACATAGGCGCGGCGCCACCACCCAAGGTCGGTGGCGCGGGACAGGACCGGCGCGAACGCGGCGAGCGACTGCGCGATCGACATGCCGATGTTGGCCTGCGTGAACGCGTCGGTCGCGGCCGTGAAGACGGCGATGGCATCGACGCCGGCCGCCTCCGCACGAGCCTGGCCCCGGAGGTTGGGCACGAGGACCGGGTAGCGGACGCCAGGGCGGCGGTCCAGACCGGCCAGGAGGTCGTCGGCGTCCGCGAGCTGCGGGATGGCGCGCGGCGAGACGAAGCTGGTCGCCTCGATCTCGCGCAGGCCGGCGTCGGCGAGCAGGCCGATGAAGGTCGCCTTGACCTCGACGGGGACGACGGTCGCTTCGTTCTGGAGCCCGTCGCGCGGGCCCACCTCGTAGATCCGGACGCGCTCGTCGCCCTTCGCGGGCGTGGCGGTCATCTCAGACGAGCGGAGGATCCATCGCCCGTTCGATCCGGGCGACCTCGACTTCGATCCGCGCGATCAACGCGATCGCGGCCTTGTGCTCGGCGCTGCCGTGCGCGGCGGCGTTGCGCCGGCGACGCGTCTCGCGGTGGAGCGCCAACAACTCGTCGCGGCTGCCCGGTAGGGGCGTCGAATCGGTCTCGTGGTGGGCCATGGGATCCTCCGGTCGAATGTGGAGCGTACCCGACCGGGCGTCTCAGGACTCGATGGTGGCGAGGCGTTGGCCGCGGGCCACCTGATCTTCTGGCCGGACGGTGACGTCCGTCACGGTCCCGGCGATCGCGGCCGTCACGACGTGCTCCATCTTCATGGCCTCCAGGGTCGCGATCGGGTCGCCCGCCGCGATGGTCGCGCCGACTGTCACGTGCACTGTCAGGACTGAGCCTGGCATGGGGGCGACCACGTCCGCCGAGCTGCCTGCGGCCAGGTGCGAGGCGGCGGCGCGGGCGGCGCGGTCGACATCGGGCGGGGCCGCCAGGGTGAACGGAACGCTTCGGCCAGCCACGTCCACGTGGACGATGCCGCCGACGAGGACACACCGGAACGACTCTGTGGGTGGCGAAACGATGACGGATCGAGACTCGCTGCCGGTCGTGAGACGCATCGCGGGCCGCGCGTTCAGGCGCCAGCCGTCCACGTTGGTCTGGCGGTCCGTAAGCGCGGCCGCAGCCACGCGCCACGCGTCTTTGGGGAGTGCCGAACGTTCCACCCAGTCGTCCGGTGGCCAGATCCGGTTTAGCGTGTCTGTCCGAGCCTCGCCGGCAAGGACGACCGGTTGCCTGACCAGCCAGCGCAGGAACCGCAGGTTCGTGACCACGCCTAGCACGACGGTCTCGTCCAGGGCGCGGGTGAGGCGTTCGAAGGCCTCGGTCCGGTCGCGACCGTGGGCGACGATCTTTGCGAGCATCGGATCGAAACGGGCACCGACCTCAGTCCCGAGCTCGATCCCGGCGTCGACACGGACGCCGTCTGCGCGCGGCCAATGGAGCGCTTCGATGCGACCGGTCGCCGGCAGGAAGCCGTCCTCCGCATCCTCGGCGTACAGCCGGATCTCCACGGCGTGGCCGGTCGCAACGATCCCTTCTTGCGTGACGCGCAGCGCCTCGCCGGCCGCGATCCGGAACTGATCCGCGACGAGGTCTCGCCCGGTCACCATCTCGGTCACGGGGTGCTCCACCTGGAGCCGGGTATTCATCTCCAGGAAGGCGGGCTCGCCGCGTGCCGTGATGAGGTACTCGCAGGTGCCGGCATTGACATAGCCGACCTCCGTGGCGAGGGTCAGGGCGGCACGTGTGAGGCGGTCGCGCAGGGCCGGCGTGACCGCGGGCGACGGCGTCTCCTCGAGGATCTTCTGGTGGCGTCGCTGCAAGGAGCAGTCGCGTTCGCCAAGATGGACGCCGTTCCCTTGGGTGTCGAAGAGGATCTGGACCTCGACGTGACGGGCCCCTTCCGCCAGTCGCTCCAGGATGAGGCGATCGTTCCCGAAGGCGGCGACAGCCTCGCGTCGCGCCGCGGCCAGTGCGTCCTTGAGTCGCGCCGGTTCGCGCACCACGTGCATGCCCTTGCCGCCTCCGCCCGCCGCCGGCTTGATGACGACGGGGTAGCCGACGCGCGTGGCGGCGGTCGTCAGGACGCGGTCCGACTGGCCCGCCCCGTCGTAGCCGGGCAGGACCGGGACGCCGAGTCGGACCGCCAGCGTGCGGGCCGCTGCTTTGTCCCCCATGGCGCGGATCGCGGGCGACGGCGGGCCGACCCAGCGCAGGCCGGCAGCCAGCACGGCGTCGGCGAAGTCGGCGTTCTCGGCGAGGAACCCGAACCCGGGATGGACGGCATCGGCGCCGGAGGCGGTGGCTGCCTCGACGACGGCACGGATGTCGAGGAGGTCAAGGGCATCGGGTCCGTCGGTAGTCGGCGCGACCACTTCGATGCCGAGCCGTTCGCAGGTTCGGCGGACACGCTCGACGATCTCGCCGCGGTTGGCGATGAACACGGTGCTGATGGGTGTGCCGGCCGGGCGACGAGCCTGCTTGTCGCCCCTGAACGCATCTAACGCGACGAACGCGACACGCCAGCGGTCCCCGACCCGTCGCGCAGGGAGCCTGCCACTCGCGATCCACCGCTGGACCGTCCGTGTCGTCGTCCCGATCCGCTTCGCCGCCTCGCTAGGGCTGAGTTCGTCGTCCATCGTGTCGCGATCGTCGCACTCAATCAGTTGTGTGGCAAGGGCGAGAAGTGCCCACCATTGAACCCTGGCGTCGCTTGCAGGGCGACGACTCGGGCGCTCAGGGTCGACGCGCGGTGTGTGACGCGACGGTCGTCGCCCAATGGGCGACGAGGAGATGGCCTGCGGCAGGCGGAACGGGCCGGAGCGCTCCCGAACCCCGGGATCGTCGCTCACGACGCGACGAAGGGACGGCTTTGGGCTCGCGAGCTGGGTCTAGCGGCGATCGAACCCCGATATCGTCGCCTCAGCGGCGACAGCGCCCCTCGGATCACCCCAGCGCGGCCACCAGTTCGGCGGCCTTGGCCCGGACAGCCTCATGCTGTGATGCCCAGGCCGCCCAGACGCCCTCGACCCAGCGCTGCGCCAGGTCATCGAGCGGCCCGTCGGATGCCTCGTCGAGATCGACGATGGTGACCGGGCCCATCGACGCGGGCTGTTCAAGCCACCCCCAGCCGTCGAACGAGTCTGCCGCGATCGTCCGGATCCGCACCAGCCGCGACGCCGGCCAGCCCCCTTCCAGTACCAGATGGAGCGCGATCAGGTGCACCCAGACGGACGGCGTGGACTGCGGCCCGGGCAAACCCGGGTGCGACGTCATGTACGCATCCACCATCAGCGGCCCCCATGGCGGTGCGATCGGACCGAACAGGCCGCCACCCATAGTCTCGGCATAGATCGCCCAGCAGCCGGGCGATGCGCCGACGTAGCGGTGGACCGGCCAGGTCACGTCCGGGACCATCGCCCCGCACCCCACGCACGGGACCAGCCTGGTGGCGTCATCGCCGGCTCCGGACGCGCCCCCGACGTGCGGTCGGCTCACTCGTCGTCGGGCGGCGCCCAGGACGGTCGGCGCTTCTCCGTGAAGGCCAGGAACCCCTCCTGGGCTTCGGCGCTGACTCGTTGCCGGGCGATCAATCGCGCCGTGTGCCACTTCGTGGAACCGTGACCCAGGCCGCGCACTTCGCGAACGACAGCCTTGGCCGCCCTGGCCGCCGTCGGCCCGGCGGCGAGCAGGTCTGCGACGGCCGCGTCCACGGCCGCGTCCAGAGCCTCCTCGCCCTCGACGATCTCGTGGACCAGGCCGATCCGGGCGGCCCGGACCGCATCAAAGCGCCGCCCGCCCGGGAACAGCGCCCGCGCATGACTCTCCCCGATCTTGGCGATGACGAACGGGCTGATGATCGCCGGCAGGATCCCCAGGCGCGTCTCGGTGAACCCGAACTTCGTGCCGCTCTCCGCGATGACGAGGTCCGACACGGCGCACAACCCGATCCCGCCACCCAATGCCGCCCCATGCACTCGCGCGATGACTGGCGCCGGGCAGGTGTCGATCAGCTCGAACGTGTCGGCCATGACCATGGCGTCCTGCTCGTTGCCCTCGATGTCGAGCTGCATGGCCGCGCGCATCCAGGCGATATCTGCGCCGGCACAGAACGACGGACCCTCGCCGGCCAGCACCACAGCCCGAAGGTCCGCAGCCGGCTCTCGCGCCAACGTCGCAAACGTCGTCCGCAGTTCCGCGATGAGCGAGGCGTCGAAGGCGTTGTGTGCTTCCGGTCGTGCCAGGGTCACCCGTGCGACGACGCCGCCGGGACCGGTTCGCTCGAGACGGACATGTGGGCTCACCCAAGCATCGTACCGCCCGGGACGGGCCTACAATCGGGCGGATGTCGACCGACCGGGTCGCGATCGTGGGCGCCGGACTGACGGGGCCACTCCTCGCGATCTTCCTTGCCAGGCGCGGGCACCAGGTCACGCTGTACGAGCGTCGCCCGGATCCTCGCCGCGCCGACCTCGATGCCGGGCGCTCCATCAACCTCGCTCTGTCGGTACGTGGCATCGACGCACTCGAGCGCGCCGGCCTGGCAGACGCCGTCCTCGCGCAGGCACTCCCGATGCGTGGCCGGATCCTCCATGACGTCGCCGGCAACCTCGCCTTCCAGTCGTACAGCGCCGATGGCCAGCGCGCGATCAACTCGGTCTCGCGAGCCGGGCTGAACCGGCAGCTGGTCGACGCGGCTGCGGCGGAAGCGGCGGGCGTCGCCTTTCGGTTCGATCATCGGCTGACCGGGCTGGACCACGCGGGCGGCGAGCTCCGCTTCGACGCGCCGAACGGGGCGGTGGTCGCCGAGCATGACGTGATCATCGGCGCGGACGGGGCGTACAGTCTGGTCCGCGAGCGCCTGACCCACGTCGAGGGGACGGACTTCAGCCAGCGGTTCCTGCCGTGGGGCTACAAGGAGCTGTCGATCCCGGCGACCAACGGCGGCGACTTCGCGCTGGATCCCGGCGCGCTCCACATCTGGCCTCGTGGCGGCTCGATGATGATCGCCCTCCCGAATATGGACCGGAGCTTCACCGCGACCCTGTTCTGGCCGAACGACGGGCCGTCCGGGTTCGCCGGCCTGGACTCTGACGAGGCGGTGACGGCCCGGTTCCAACGCGACTACGCGGACGCCCTGGCGCTCATGCCGGACGTGGCGGCGCAGTTCCGCGAGCATCCTGTCGGCGCGCTCGTGACCGTCAATTGCTGGCCGTGGGTCCGTGGCCGAACGGCGCTCATCGGCGACGCCGCGCATGCCATCGTGCCGTTCTATGGACAGGGGATGAACTGCGGCTTCGAGGACGTCGTGGAGCTGGATCGCTGTCTCGAGGAGACCGGCGACGACTGGTCGAAGGCGCTACCGCGCTACGCCGAACGCCGACGCCCGAACGCCGACGCGATCGCCGAGCTTGCCCTCGACAACTTCGTCGAGATGCGCGACAAGGTGGCGTCGCCGGTGTTCCGCACACAGAAGCGGGCGGAGCACGCGCTCGAACGTCGGCTACCGGAGCACTTCGTGTCGCTCTACGAGCTCGTCTCGTTCTCCACCGTGCCGTATGCCGAGGTCCGGCGGCGGGCGTCGCATCCCCGCCAGGCCGTGCGCGCCGTGGGCGCAGCGGCGACGGCTGTCTCGGCGGGCCTGCTCCATCGGATCCGAAAGGACGCGTCATGACCCGTCGACCCGACCTGGAGGGCGCCCATCTGGAAATGGCGGGACAGCTCAGCTATGGCGAGTACCTGCACCTCGACGCCGTGCTGGGCGCCCAGCATCCGCGGACGGACGCGCACGATGAGGTCCTGTTCATCATCCAGCACCAGGCGACGGAGGTCTGGTTCAAGCTCGTCCTGCACGAACTTCGGCACGTCATGGCGCAACTGGACAGCGGCGAGCTGCGGCCGGCGTTCAAGGGCTTGTCGCGCATCGAACGGATCATGCTGGTGCTCAACGACGCATGGGACATCCTGACCACGCTGACCCCCGCGGACTACTCGTCGTTCCGTGACGCGCTGGGGCAGTCGTCCGGGTTCCAGTCGTATCAATACCGCGAGTTCGAGTTCCTGCTGGGCAACCGGGACGCGGTCTATCTCGGGCCGTTCAAGCA
>JBKJQY010000026.1:0-18555 GCA_046593725.1 Candidatus Limnocylindrales bacterium | reverse complement strand
GGCCCGGCGCTATCACGTCGTGACCGGCTGCCCCGACCGTGCCACCCGCTCGATCAGGTCGGCCGCCCGGACGTTGCCCGGATTCGCCTGCAAGCGCCCGGAGATCCCGGAGAGCCTGGCCCGGAGAGCATCGTTCGCCAGCAGGTCATCGATGGCGTCGGTCAGTTCCTCGTCGCGGAAGTCGTAGGCCGGCAGCCGGACGCCGAAACCGGTCTCGTCGAGGCGCTGGGCGTTGTCGACCTGGTCCCAGAACAGCGGCAGCACGATCATCGGCTTGCCGTGGTGGAACGCCTCGGTCACGGTGTTGTTGCCGCCGTGGGTGATGACAAGATCGGCCATCGGCAGGATCGCCGGCTGCGGCAGGAATCCCTCGCCCGTCTGGTTTTCGTGCAGCGTGATCTCGTCCGCCAGCGGCCCCTTCGACACGATCACCCGATGCTCCGTGGTCGCCAGCAGGTCCACCAGTCGTTGCATCAGTCCCACATCTGCAGACCCGAGACTCCCGAGCGAGAGGTAGATCAGCGACCCGTCGCGCACTTGCAGGTGCTCCGGCAGCTCCCAGGTCGCGTCGGCGGCGCGCACGCACGAGTCCAGCCTATGCCACGTGGGACCCAGTGGCCGCTCGCGGCGATAGTCCGCCTCGGCCGGATACAGGAACAGGTTCAGCCAGGGTGACTCGCCCATGAAATCCGGTCCAAGGTCACCCCACGACAGCCCTATCTCGCCGTTCGACTGGGCGAAGTCGTTGAAGTCGAACCACATGTCGCGATGCGTCCGCTCGACCTCGGCGAGGAACGCCGGCCAGGCGCTCCGGTCCGCGCTGGGGTAGCCGGACGAGAACGGGGCGATCGCCGGGTCCTTCATCTCGGCGGGATTGCACGACACGATGCGCACCCACGGCCGCCCGGATCCCGCGAGCGCCGGGAACGCGATGACGTTGTCCTGCACGATCACGTCGGGCGCGAGCTCGTCGATGATCTCGAGCAGACGGGCATTGACGTATTTCGAGCCATCGATGAGCGCCTGCCACGTGGGCGCGATGAACGCCTCGAGCTGCTCGATGGTGGGCTTGCGGAAGACCGGCGACGTGTCGCGGATGAAGTCGATCCAGAACTGCCCAGGGATCTCCGCCTCTTCCGGCGGCGGTCCGAGCCGCATCAGGCGCTCCTCGAAACCCTTGGCCGCCAGTGTCCCGGCGAACGACTCCTCGACGATGAACACGACCCGGTGGCCGCGCGCCTTCAGGACCTGGCCGATACCGACGCAGTTGTTCGTGGGCCCGAAGGCGCCCTCGGGGAAGAAGACGATCGTGCGGGCGTCGGTCACGGGCTGGGCACTCCTCGCTCACGGGGCTCGTCAGAGCGACAGCCTAGCGCCTCCGACGAGGGCCAGGACGAGCGCCAGCGCGGCAGCCACGGCGACCCCGAGGTCCGACCACGTCCAGGCGACGACGCGATAGCGGCTGCGCGGGACCGACCCGAAGCCACGCGCATCCATCGCGATCGCCATCCGATCGCCGTGGCGGATAGCGAGGACCAGCAAGCTGACCAGCAGCCGCGGATGCCAGCTGCCGCGCAGACCGCGGATCCGACGCGCCTGGCGGAGCGTGGTCAAGTCCTCCGCGAACCGGGGCACGGCTCCGTACGCCGCGAGCGCCCCGTAGGCGAACCGCTCCGGGACACGTGCTTGTTGAACCAGCGAATCCACGAGCCGCGTGGAGTCCGTCGTCAGCGCGAAGACCGCTCCCACGGCCCCGATCGCGGCGACCCGCAGGCCGAGTCCGATGCCGGCGGCGAGAGCAGGCCCGGTGACACGGAACGGGCCAAGTTGGACAAGCGTCGGCAGCGTCTGGTCGCTGTTGGCCGCCCCGAACAGCGTGTTGAATGTGGCCAGTCCGAGGGCCGCCAGCCAGAGCGGCGCGAGGGCCCGAACCAGATCTCGGCGCGGGATGCCGCCGAGCGTCAGTCCGGCCGCGAGCGCGACCAGCGCCAGGACGAGCGGCGGCGCCAGGGCGACGGTCGTGGCGAGACCGATCAGCCACCCGACGGCGATGCCGAGCTTGAGGACCGGACTCGTCCGACCCAGAACCGAGTCGAGCTGCGACGCCGCAAGGTCGCGCGCGACGATCACGGTGTCACCAGCCAGCCCTCGTCGATCTCGATGATCCGAGCGCCCAGATCGCGGACGAGGCGAAGGTCGTGGGTGGCGACGATGAGCGTCGTTCCCGCCCCGGTGCGCTCCCGCAGGATCCGGAGTAGGCCATCGTAGCCGTGGCGATCCTGTCCGAACGTGGGCTCGTCGAGGACGAGCACCGCGGGGTCGCGCACCAGGGCGACGGCCAGCGACAGCCGCCGGGCCTCTCCCCCACTCAATCGGTACGGGCTGCGCGGACCGAACGTCTCGAGCGGCAGGTCCAGCGCCGCCATGAGGGATGGCAGCCGGTCAGTCTCGAGTGGGGTCAGGCCGAGACGGACCTCCTCAGCCACCGTATCGACGAGGAACCCGGTCTCCGGGTCCTGGAAGACGTAGCCCGCGAGCCGCGATAGCGCTCCCGGCGACAGGCGAGCAGGATCGTGTCCACCGAGCGACACCGTGCCGTGGTCGGGTCGCAACAACCCAACGAGGAGCCGTCCCAGGGTCGATTTGCCACCGCCATTCGGCCCGAGCAGGGCGATCCGCTCGCCGGGCCCGATCGACATGGAGATGTCGCGGACGACCGGCACGTCCCGTTCGTAGCCGAAGCGCAGACCCTCCGCGACGAGGACCGGCTGGACAGGTGAGGTCGTCTCGGCCACCGCCGGAGCCGCCGTTGTCGCCACCTCGTCAGGCAGCCAGATCCCGGCCTCGGCCAGTCGTGCCGCGGACCGCGCGAGCACCTCACTCGGCACACCCACGTCGATCGGCACGCCTTCCCCATCGAGGGCCAGGACCAGGTCGGCGAGTGGCCAGGCCGCCTCGACCCGGTGCTCAACGAGCACGATCGTGGTCGAGCGGTCCGCCAACAGCGCTTCAAGGCGCTCGAACACGGCCGCCGCACCCTCTGGATCCAGGTTCGCGGTGGGTTCGTCCAGAACGAGGATCCCAGGTCGTGGGGCCAGCGCGCCAGCCAAGGCGAGCCGCTGCTGTTGGCCGCCCGACAATCGGTGCGACCGCCGACGCCCCAGACCCGCAAGCCCGGCCCCGGCCAGGACCTGTGGGATGCGCTCCGCCATGGCGTCGCGCGCCCACGCCAGGTTCTCGAGGCCGAACGCGACCTCGTCGTCGACACGCTCCATCACCAGTTGCGAACCGGGGTCCTGAAACACGATCCCGACGCGTCCATCCACGACCAGAGACCCGGTCACATCGCCTGGGATCTCGCCCGGGGCGAGTCCGGCGATGGCCAGCGCCAATGTGCTCTTGCCGGACCCGGACGGTCCGACTACCAGCAGGCACTGGCCCGCGGCCAGTTCGAAGGAGACATCGCGGAACGCGGGCCGCGCGCCCGCCCGATACGTGAACCCCAGTCCATCCGCCTGGATCCCCCCAGGCGCCGTGCCTGGCGCCACGTCAGTCAGTCCGGAAACCCATCCAGCGCGCCTGTCCGACGCAGCGAACGGGCCAGCAGGATCGAACCACCCGCAGCGATGAGCGCTGCCGAGATGATCATCGCGAGCGCCCGGAGGAGCTGGATGGTCTGGTCGGTCGTCGGATAGTAGATGACCCAATCGTGCACGAAGGCCGCGAACGCGCTCGCGACCGCGGCAAGCACCAGGGTGACCGCACCATACGACCGGTACAAGGCGAACGCGAAGACCAGTTCAGCGGCCGCTCCCTGCATGAACCCGGACAGCAACACGTCAGGACCCCAGACGTTCCCAAGCAACGCGGACAGCCCTGCCGCCACCATCTCGGCGAAGATCGCGGCGCCCGGCTTGCGGATGATGAGCGGCGCCAGGATCGCAGGCATCAGCCACACGCCGTACATGAAGTCCTTGATCCAGGGCGCGAACGCGAACACCGGGTCGACCGCTGCGTAGGCCAGGTTCCAGGCCCAGAACACCACGCCGAAGGCGACCCCGATGACCGCTGCGATGACGATGTCGCGCGTGCGCCAGCGCGTGTCCGGCACGCCGGGCGCCCGTTCTGAGGTGATTGTCGTCATGGTCACGGACCTCTCGATGCAGACATGCAGAACGCCGCCTCCGGGGATGCCGGGGGCGGCGTCAGATCGGTGGTCTACGGCCTGCTTCCTTCGCCGGTACTAGCCGGATCAGGTTCGGCGGGTCTGCGGCCTTGCGACCGCACTCTCAGCGCACGCTGCGCTCCCCGGAGGCGATATTCAATTAGGCCATGACTGTAGCACGGACCCTCAGCCAGGCGATCACCTCGTCGATGATGGCGGGGCCCTCGGGTTCGTTGTGGAGCTCGTGACGCAGGTCCGGATAGGTCCGCCGCTCGATCCCGGGCACCGTCGCGAGCACTTCCGTCGCCTCCGGCGGGACCAGCCCGTCCGCCAACCCGTGCAGGACCAGGGTCGGCACGGTGATCCGGACACAGTCGCGTCGGACGCGTTCCTGCTCGGCGAGCGCCTCCGCTCCGAACCGCGCCGTGCTTGCCGTCGCAGCCGCCTTGTCCACAGCCGCGCGCGCACCGACCGAGGGGTCGCGCGACAGGGTGCTCGGATCGATGCCGTTGGGGACGGCCAGCGTGGGCGTGACTCCGCCCAGAAGGCGGGCGAGGGACTTCTTCCAGCCCGGCAAGGTGGAATCCAGGCCAGGCGCGGTCAGGACGGCCAGATCCGGCATCGGCCGATCCGCCAGCGTCAGGTAACCGGCCACGACCAGGCCGCCCATCGAGTGGCCGTACAGCACCACCGGATGACCGCCGGCGCCGGCGCGGACGGCAGTCAGCCGTTCCTCCAGATCGTCGTGGAGCTGCGACCAGCGCTCCACGTGGCCACGACGACCGCCGGATCCGCCGTTGCCGCGCTGGTCATAGGCCCACACGTCCAGGCCGGCCGACGCCATCTGGTCGCCGACGTGCTCGTATCGACCGGAGTGATCGCCCAGGCCATGGACGATCAGCACCGACGCCCATGCCGGCCCTGCCCACGCGCCGCCGGCTTCGGCCTCATCGGCCGGCCAGTGTCGAACGAGCAGGTCCATCCCGTCCGCGACGGTCGCGTGGCTGACGATCGATGGCATGGGTGCAGCGTACGCGACCCGCCGGTCCCGCACCGCCCATGTCGGTACCATGCGGCGATGGGTGTCGAGGACGGCTGGGTCGAGATCGGCGAGCGCGTCTTCGTGCGCCGCTACGCGTTCTACGACCAGAACATCGGGGTGATCCTGGGCGACGGCGAGACCCTCGTCATCGACACGCGCTCCACCTACCCGCAGGCCCGCGAGATCCAGGCGCATCTGCGTGAGCTGACGACGTTCCCGGTCACGGTCGTCGTCGACACGCACGGCCACTTCGATCACGCCTTCGGCAACGCGCTCTTCCGGCCGGCGACGATCTGGGGCCACGAGCGCTGCGTCACCTTCATGGAGCGGACCGGCGAGCTGCGCAAGGCCGTGATCGCAAAGGAGGAGCCGGATCTCGCGGCCGACCTCGCCGAGGTCGCCATCGATCCGCCGGATCGGACGTTCAGCGAGACCGCGACCATCGAGGTCGGCGGTCGCCCGGTTGAGCTCGCCTACCTGGGTCGGGGCCACACGGATCACGATATCGTCATCAGCGTGCCGGGTGCGGATGTCCTGTTCGCGGGCGACCTCATGGAGCAGGGCAACGTGCCGTTCTTCGGCGACGGGTATCCGCTCGACTGGGTCGAAACCTCGGCACGGCTGGTGCCCCTCGTCACGGGCGTCATCGTGCCGGGCCACGGCGAGCACGCCGGGCGGGCCTTCGCCCAGTCCCAGGCGGACGCCTTTGCCGCGCTCGTCTCGCTGGCGAGAGACATCCACTCGGGCGGTCGGACGATGCAGGACGCCGTCGCCGCCCATCCGTTTCCGGACCTGCCGCCGGAGCATGCCGCGTCCGCCTTCAAGCGGGCGATGGTCCAGCTCCGCGGCGAGATCGACTGACTGGGCCAGGCACGCTCGCGGTCGACGTGAGCGGCGACCCGGCCTAGACTCGGGAGGTGGCGCACCCCAAGGCGACGTCGCGGTCCGCGACTCCGCTCCAGACGTTCCCGCCCCGTCCCCGGCCGATCACCCGGGCAACGGACCTCGGCTCCGCCCAGGTCCTGAAGCATCGCGACCTGTTCCTGCTGTCCGATGCCTTCGGCGATATCCACCCGGACAGCCGGGGCCTTGGCCTGTACGACGGCGACACACGAATCCTCTCCTGTAGCGTCCTGCGCGTTGCCGGCGAGCGACCGGTCGTGCTGCATTCGGATCCTGGTGGGAGCTGGCGCGGCACGGTCATCGCGACCAACGCCGAACTGCGCAAGGATCCCGGCGACAAGATGGGGACGGACGGATCGATCGCGCGACGGACCATCTCGATCGGCCGGGAGCGGACCCTCTCGGATGTGTATCGCGAGCGCCTTGACATCCAGAACCACGGACCGGTGACGTTCGACCTCGACGTCGAACTCGAGCTCGATATGGACGCCGCCGACATCTTCGAGGTGCGCGGGTATGCCCGACCGGCCCGCGGTGAACTGCTCCCCATCGAGGTCGACCCGGACGGCGGTCTGACGTTCGGCTACACCGGTCTGGACGCGGTCACTGTCCGGACCCACATCGCCTTCGATCCACCGCCGGCCATCACCGCCTCGTTGGATCCCGCGAGCGGCTCCGTCATCGCCCGATGGGCGGGGCCCCTTGCGCCCGGCGACAGCCGGGTCGTGACGTGGGAGGTCTCGACGACACGCGATCCAGCCGTCACGTGGACCACCGACGCCAACGACCATGAAGCCGAGACCGAACCCGGGGCCGTCCACGCCGCCTGGCGCGCCGAGACCGTCGACATCGAGACCGATCATGAGGTCGTCAACAACGTCCTCCGCCGCTCGCTGGACGACCTCTGCCTGCTCCGCTCCACGACCGCGGACGGGGACGCGTTCATCGCTGCGGGCGTCCCATGGTTCGCCACCCTGTTCGGTCGCGACGCCCTGGTGACGTCACTGCAGACC
This sequence comes from Candidatus Limnocylindrales bacterium, assembly GCA_046593725.1. Classification (GTDB taxonomy): domain Bacteria; phylum Chloroflexota; class Limnocylindria; order Limnocylindrales; family CSP1-4; genus SPCO01. Next base: position 11,432 of record JBKJQY010000026.1, on the reverse strand, counting down.
GTCGCCTTCGCACCGCGCCTCGCCATCGAGACGCTGGAGATCCTGGCCAAGCACCAGGCCCAGGACCTGGATCCCTGGCGGGATGCGGAGCCGGGCAAGATCCTCCACGAGTTCCGGACCGGCGAAATGACACGGACCGGCGAGCTGCCATTCTCGCCGTATTACGGCTCCATCGATTCGACGCCGCTGTGGCTGATCCTGCTCGGCGAGGTCCATGACTGGACCGGCGACGACGCGCTCGTGGACCGACTCTGGCCCAATGTGCTGGCCGCCCTCGCCTGGATCGAGGACTGGGGCGATCGCGACGGCGACGGGTTCATCGAATATGAGCGACGTGCGCCGAGTGGGCTCATGAACCAGGGCTGGAAGGACTCGGGCGATGCGATCCGCTGGGCGGACGGGACCCTGGCGAGCACGCCGATCGCCCTGGCCGAGGTCCAGGGCTACGTCTACGACGCGCGACGACGGATCGCGCGTCTCGCCCGGGGACGGGGCGAATTCGATCTGGCGGACAGCCTCGAATCGCAGGCGATACACCTCAGGCGTCGATTCGGCGAGGCATTCACGTTGCCAAGCGGCTACCTCGCGATGGCCCTCGACGGGGAGAAACGTCCGGTCGATACGGTGGGGTCCAATGCCGGCCACTGCCTGTGGAGCGGGATCGTGGAACCGGACACGGCAGCCGTCGTGGCGGAGACGCTCGGCTCGCGGGCGATGTCGTCCGGTTGGGGCGTGCGGACCTTCGCCTCGGATCAGGCCGGCTACAACCCGATCGGCTACCACATCGGCACGGTCTGGCCGCACGACACCGCGATCGCTGCGGCGGGGGCGCGTCGCTACGGCTTCGACGCGGTGGGCGGTCGCTTGAGCAGCGGTCTCCTGGCGGCGGCACACCATTTCCCCGCCTACCGACTGCCGGAGCTGTTCTGTGGGTTCGACCGCGAATCGACCGGGGCGCCCGTGGCCTACCCCGTCGCGTGCTCGCCGCAGGCGTGGGCCGCCGGAGCCCCCCTCATGCTCATACGGACGATGCTCGGATTGCACGCGGACGCCTCGCTGGGACAGTTGACGCTCAACAAGCCGGACCTGCCCAAGGACATCACCAAGGTCGTCGTGAAGGGCCTGCGCGTCGGCGATGCCTCGTGCGACCTGCTGCTCCATCGCTGGCGAGGCCTCACCAGCGCTGAAGTGTTGCGCAAGGACGGCCCGCTGGAGGTCATCGTCCGCCTGTGAGGCGCGGCGGCCCGGATGCCGCTCGTCCAATGCGGATCGCCCAGGTCGCTCCGCCGCTGGAGGCCGTCCCACCGATCGCTTACGGCGGTACCGAGCGCATCGTGGCCGAACTCGTGCACGAACTGGACCGTCGTGGCCACCGCGTGACCACGTTCGCAAGCGGCGATTCGCGCGTCCCGGGCGAGCATGTGGTGACCGTCCCGCAAGCCCTGCGACCCACGGGCTTCGGTGGAGACCCGACGGCCTTCGTCGACGAGACGATCCGGATGGTCCTCGAGAGGGCCGGCGACTTCGACCTGATCCATGGCCACCTCGAGCGTCGCAACCTGGATCTCATCCACGGCACGTCGGTCCCGGTCGTGTCGACGTTCCATGGACGGCTGGACGTGCCATGGGCCCATGAAGCCTTCGACGACAAGCCACGCGGGCTGGTCGCGGTCAGCCAGGACCAGGCGCGAGTCCACCCGGAGGCGGATTGGTCGGTGATCCATCACGGCCTCACTTTCGGGATGACGCCGGTCCCGGACGCATCCCCTGGCGACCACTTCTGCTTCGTGGGTCGGATCACGCCCGAGAAAGGCGTCCCGGACGCCATCGAGATCGCCCGCCTGACCGGCCGGCCGCTCCTCATCGCGGCCAAGGCCCCGACCCTTCCGTCCGAGATCGACTACTACGAGGCGGTCGTACGGCCGGCGCTCGGTCGAGCCGATGTGACGATCCTGGGCGAACTGTCCGAGCCCGACCGCGACCGGCTCGTGGCGTCGAGCCGCGCATCGATCATCCCGTCCGCGTGGCCGGAGCCGTTCGGGCTGGTCGTGATCGAGGCGCTCGCCCTGGGCACGCCTGTGCTCGTCCGCCGCTCCGGGGCGTTCCCCGAGCTGGTCCGTGACGGGGTCGATGGGTTCATCGGCGACGATGCCCAGCAGCTCGCCTATCTCGACCCTCGGCTGGACGATCTGGATCGCGCGGCCATCCAGGCGTCCGCCCTCGAGCGGTTCACGGTCGGCCGGATGGTGGACCGCTATGAGGCCCTGTATCGCCGGATGCTGCTGCCGGCCTGACCGACGCGGCGCCCCTCCAGCCCGGGATCTACCCGACGCGAACGACCCAGCGGCCGCGGGCGGTCCCGGCGACGATCCCGTCCAGGGCCACGTCAAGGCCGTCCAGGTCGACTTCGGTCACGTGACGCCCGAGCTCGCGCGGGCGAAGGTCCGTTGCCAGCCGGTCCCAGAGCGCTCGTCGTCGCGCGATCGGCACCGTCACCGAGTCCATCCCCAGGAGGGCGCAACCGCGCAGGATGAACGGGAAGACGGTCGTCTCGAGCTTCGGCCCCCCCGCGTTGCCGCTGGCTGCCACCGCCGCGCCCGTCTTGAGCGTTCGAAGGACGTACGGCAGGGTCGCGCCGCCCACGGCGTCCACCGCCCCAGCCCAACGCTCGGCCTCCAGGGGCTTGCCCTCGGCTGCGACCTCTGCGCGGGTCAGGATGCCGGCCGCGCCAAGGTTCGTGAGACGCGAGGCCTCGTCCGGCTTGCCGGTCACGGCCCAGACCTCGTAGCCGCGATCCGCGAGGATCGCGAGGGCCGTCCCGCCGACGCCACCACTGGCCCCGGTCACGAGGACCGGTCCATCGTCCGGGTTCAGGCCCCGGTCTTCCAACGCCACCACGGACATCGCCGCGGTGAACCCGGCGGTCCCGATGGCCATCGCGTCGCGCGCGCTCAGGCCGGGCGCGAGCGGCACGACCCAGCCTGCGGGCACGCGCTGGTATTGGGCGTACCCGCCATGGCGCGAGACGCCAAGCTCGTAGCCATGGGCCAGCACGGCGTCGCCCACGGCGAACGCCGGATCGGCACTGCCGACCACCTCGCCCGCCAGGTCGATGCCGGGGATGATCGGGTTGATCCGCGCGACGCGTCCGTCCACCCGGGTCGCCAGGCCGTCCTTGTAGTTCACGCTGGACCACGCGACGCGGATCTCGACCTCACCGTCGGGCAGGTCTGATGCGGCGAAGTCGCGGACGCCACGCTCCACGCGCTCGTCGATCTTCTCGGAGACGAAGGCGCGGAACGTCGACGGGATGGCTGTCATGCCGCCAAGCCTAGCGCGAAACGACAGCGTCGGACCGCTTGGTTGCGGTTGGGTGTCGCGGGTTGACGGCGCCGGCGGCGTCCGCCACCATCGCCGGGCGATGACCACCTACCGCTCGAACATGTGTATGCGCACGCGGCCCAGCCGAGAGGCTCGGGTCTGACGTCCCGCGCACGTTCAAGATGACGTAGGAGCGGGACCGAAGACTCGGACCCGGGGCCGCGGACTCCACAGAGGAGCCGCGGTCTTTTTGTTTGTCCAGCAACCAGGAGGCACCAGACGCGCGATGGCTGAACTCGATCCGACGACCTTCCGCCCGGAGACGCGGGCACTCCATGCCGGCCAGAAGCCGGACCCGACCACCAAGGCGCGAGCCGTCCCGATCTATGCGACCACGAGCTATGTGTTCGACGACGCAGCGCATGCCGCGCGCCTGTTCGGGCTGCAGGAATTCGGCAACATCTACACCCGGATCATGAATCCGACGACCGACGTGTTCGAACAGCGCGTCGCGGCGCTCGAAGGCGGCGTGGCTGCCCTGGGCGTAGCCTCCGGTCAGGCCGCCGAGACCTTGTCGATCCTCAACCTGGCCCGTGCCGGCGACAACATCGTGTCGTCGTCCTCGCTGTACGGCGGGACGTACAACCTGTTCACCCACACCTTGCCCAAGATCGGCATCACGACGACCTTTGTCGACGGTTCCGATCCGTCGGCGTTCGGACGCGCCATCAACGAGAAGACCAAGGCGGTCTTCCTCGAGCTCATCGGCAACCCGCGCCTGGACGTCCACGATCTGGCGTCCATCGCCGATGTCGCCCATGCCCGGGGCGTGCCCGTCATCGTGGACAACACGTTCGCGCCGCTCCTCGCCCAGCCGATCAAGCATGGCGCCGACATCGTCATCCACAGTGCGACGAAGTGGATCGGCGGCCATGGCACCGCTATCGGTGGGGTGGTCGTGGATGCCGGGACCTTCGACTGGACCGCCAGCGAGCGGTTCAAGCAGGACTTCGTCGCTCCGGATCCGTCCTACCACGGGATCAGCTACACGGGCGCCTTCGGCAATCTCGCGTTCATCCTCAAGCTGCGCGTCCAGGGCCTGCGCGACGTCGGCGCGGCGCTCAGCCCGTTCAACGCGTTCCTGTTCCTGCAAGGCCTCGAGACGCTGCCGCTGCGTATCACGCGCCATAGCGAGAACGCCCTCGCGGTCGCTCGCTGGCTGGAGACTCGCCCAGAAGTCACCTGGGTCAGCTACCCCGGCCTCGAATCGCACCCGTCCCACAAGCTGGCCAAGCGCTACCTGACCGGTGGCTACGGCGGCATCGTGACGTTCGGGGTCAAGGGCGGCGTCGAGGCCGGCCGTCGCCTGATCGACAACGTGCAGATCTTCAGCCTGCTCGCCAACGTCGGCGATGCGAAGTCGCTGATCATCCACCCGGCATCCACGACGCACTCGCAGCTGGAGCCTGAGGAGCAGACCTCCACGGGCGTGACTCCGGACCTCATCCGGCTGTCGGTTGGCCTCGAGCATATCGATGACCTGCTCGCGGATCTCGAGCAGGCCCTGGCGACGGCCACCGTGGACGCTCCCGGCGAGGAAGCCCTCGTCGGCGCGGCTGGATGACCGTCCAACCCGTCCCGACCCGGGCGGCCGGTCACCCCACGGGGACCGGCCGGCTTCAGCGCGCTGATCTGGGGCCGTTCGAGGCAGTGGACGGCACGGTCCTGCCAGATCTGACCGTCGCCTATCGCCATGACGGCCAGGCACCCGGCACGGCTCCGCAGATCCTCGTGATCCACGCGCTCACCGGCTCCGCGGACGCCGCGGGGGACTGGTGGGAACCACTGATCGGCCCTGGCCGGGCGCTGGACACGGACCGCTACGGCGTCCTGTGCGCGAACCTCCTTGGCGGCTGCTACGGCACCTCGGGTCCGACGTCCACGGACCCGCGGACCGGACTCCCCTATGGCCGATCGTTCCCAGCTATCACGACCGTCGACCAGGCGCGCGCCCAATGGCAGCTCCTCGACACGCTCGGCATCGACCGGCTCGACCTCGTCGTCGGTGGCTCGCTCGGCGGTATGGTCGCCTTCGAGGTCGCGCTGGAGCGGCCCGAAGCCGTGACCCACTTGATGCCGATCGCCGCGCCAGCGTCGACCGGCCCGATGGCCATGGCCTGGAACCACCTCCAGATCACCCTGATCGATCGACTGGGCGAGGAGGGCCTCGCCCTCGCCCGCCAGCTGGCGATGACGACATACCGAAGCGAGTCGGACTTCGATGAACGCTTCGGCCGAACCGTCGAGTCCGACGGGACGCCGTCGATCGTCAGCTACCTGGATCACCAGGGCGACAAGCTCGTGGAACGCTTCGATCCGGCGACCTATCGAGTCCAGGCCGAGGCCATGGACCGGCACGACGCCGGTCGACGCTGGGGCGGCTTCGCGGCGGCCTCCAAGCGGCTTGCGGACGCGGGTGTCCGTCTGACCGGTGTCGGGATCGAGGACGACATCCTGTATGGCCCACGCCAGGTGCGCGCGTTCCTGGACGTTGCCTCGGCTGCCGGCGTGGCCGCGTCGTACCGGGAGATCCGCTCGACGAAGGGCCACGATGCGTTCCTCGTCGAGTGGGAGCAACTCACCGAACTGCTCCAGGCAGCTCTCCGCCCCTTGTGACATAGGTTAGACTCGCGCCCTCGACTCCTGCCGATCCGGCGCGCGCGACTCAGAGTCCGGGCCGACAGGGGCGTAGCCGAGCCGCCACATGGACGCCCTCACCGAGGATGCGAAGATCGCGCTGCAGCCGCTGCTGGAGCCGCGAGAAGAGATCGCCGGGGTCCTCCCTGCGATCGGCTGCCGCCTCGTCCTGACCGACCGTCATCTCGTGCTTGTCCGCGACGGTCGAACGTTCCGTCCGCGCTCCGGCATCCAGATCTGGCCGCTCGACGCGACCCTGTCGATCAACACGACGCCCACCGGGGCACATCCCGGCCGCGTGCTGATCTCCAGCGGACGACGCACCACGAGCATCTTCGTCGCGGCGGAGTACCACCACGCCGCGGACCTGCTGGTCGCCGACGTCAAGCGACGGATCCACGCCCGCAGCTGACCCGGGGACACCGATCCCTGGCGTCAGGCAGACGGGTCGGGTGTCGGCGACTCGGTCGGGGAAGGTTCGGGCGTCGGGGTGGGTGCGAGCGTCGGGGTCTCGGTCGGGGACGGCTCGGGTGTCGGGGTTGGTGCAGGGCTCGTTGTGGGCGTCGGGGTCGGGCTTGGGCTTGGGCTCGGTGGCGGGGCGTTCTGCTGACGCCACAGGTATTCGCGGAGGGTCAGCGCGCTGGCCTTGACGGCTGCCGCAGTCGCCCTCCCGACGTATCGGTAGTGCCACGGCTCGTAGTCGTAGCAGGTGACCGCGGTTTTGCCTTTCGGGTAGGACATGACGAAGCCAAACTTCCAGGCATTGGCCTTGAGCCACTTGCCCGCGGCCGACGTACCCCAATCCGAGTAGTTCCAGGCCGCCGACCCGCCATAGCTCTTGAAGTCGAGGGTCGTGCCCAGCTGGTGCTCGCTGTGGCCCGCGCGGGCGCTGGACTTCACGGCCGATGCGTACCCGGACACCCGGACCCAGTAGCTGAAGGTCGACACCTGGGTCGAATAGCTCCGATAGGCGGACTGGACCGAGAGCCGTGCTCCTGAAGCCCGAGCGGCAGCGGCCATCTCCTTGAGGTCGGCGATGACGAACCCTCTGACGGACAACCCGCCATTCAGGTCGGCCGCCGCAGTACTGCGGAGGTCGGACGGTAGATAGGCGCTAGAGAGGCGAAAGCGCGGATCCAGGATCGAGCGCGCCCAATCCCCGTAGCCGCGATGGGCCGTGTAGGTGTCGGCGATGGCGCAGGAGGGCAGCGCCGGAGCTGCGGACACCACGGATGCCGCCAGTCCCGTGGCGACCAGAACCACAAGGAGGAGCGCGACCAGACGCGGTCGCGAGGAGCGGTGGTCGGGCGTTCCGCGGGTAAGCCGCGGCGCCCTCGACGCCGTCATAGCCCCATCTTGCCATCCGAGGCCGAGCCCGTCGCCTCCCCCGAACGTACCAGCCGCGGGCTAGGTGATTCCCGGACACGACGTCGACCTCGTCGCGGACCGCCCTGCGGTCCTGTGAGGACCGTGATCTGCACGGGTTCCGCGTGAACCTTGACGATATCGAGGTTGGAGGTCGGATTCGGCTGGTAACCATGCACGTTCGACACGATCGCGGTCCCTCCAGGACCGAAGCGGTCACCGCGACGACAGAGCAGGACGACGGCGCGAGCCGGCACCGGCGATGGATGCATCGGTCAACAACCGAATGCCGGAATCAAAGCTAGGGCGAAGGAGAGGGGCTGGCGCTGGGTGAGGGCTCGGCTGACGGTGGCGGCGACACACTGGGTGTGGCCGTGGGCTTCGCGGTCGGTTTGGGCGTCGGCTTCGGGGTCGGTTTCGGGGTGGCCACCGGCGCGCAGCTGCCCACGCCACTGCCCTTCACCGAGCCCGTCGCCGCCGCCACGACGTACATGGCGCTCGGCAGCGATCCATCGGTCGGGAAGAGCTTTGCCGCGAGCTTGCGGATAGCTGCGACGTCCGGGATCTGGATGGAGCCGCGCGCATCGTTGCCCGAGCCGACGAGTGGATGCGTGATGACCGCGCGGTAGGTCTGCTCGCGACCCACCTGACTGGCGAGGTCGGCGAGATCCGGCAGGAGCTTGCGGGGCACGTTGGTCTGGACGGTCTTGCCGATCGCCTTGAGCAGTCCGACCGGGTCGTTGAGGAAGCCACCGTGGACGATCGACTCGCGGATCCCGGAAAGGACTTCCTGTTGTCGCGCGGCGCGCGTGAAGTCGCTCTCGCCCGACGCCTTGCGAACGCGGGCGAACGCCAACGCCTGGTTGCCGTTGAGGTGGTGCCGGCCAGCCGAGATCGAGAAGCCCTTGGTGAAACCGTATTCGTCGTACCCCGGGTCGCAGAACGCCTTGGCGACCGTGACGTCGACCCCACCCAGGGTATTCACGACCTGCACGAAGCCACCCAGGTTGACCGTCGCGTAGTACTTGATCGGCACATCCAGCAGGGCCCCCAGGGCATCCATCAGGACATCGAACCCGGTCCCGTCGGAACCCGGGAACTGCTTGGGGTGGTGCCGGGCATACGAGACAAGGCCGTTGATCTTGCCGCGGAACGTCCGGCCGTCACCCAGCGGGACATCCACCATGTCGCGCGGGATCGAGACCATCGAGACGGTCTGGGTCGTGGGATCGAGCGAGACCACGATCATCGTGTCCGTCAGGTAGGTGTTGCGACCGATACCGGCGTCCACGCCGATGATCAAGCCGTTGATCCGCGGCGCGAGCTCCGCCGACGCGGAAGGGGACGGTATCGGCAACAGGGACGGCGAGGGTGGCGCCGACTCGATGTTGCTGGGGTCCGGCTCGGGCTCCGCGGAGGGCACGACCGCGATCGGCGACGGCTCCACGAAGATCTCGTCGGCCGCCTCGCGGGCAACCTCGGTGGCATACCCGGCGTAGGCCTGCGGCGCGATCATCACGGCGAGCAGGATCGCGATCGGGATGGCGTCCCGGCGTCCTGGTCGTGGCAGTGACGGATCCCACAGGCTGGAGCCCACGGCCGCCAGACGCCACAGCAGGAAGACGCCCTGGGCCGCGATGAGTCCCCAGATGACCTCCGACGAGATCAAGGAAGCGGCGAGACGCGGGCCGGACGTCGTCAGGCCGATCCACACACCGGCCGCGAGGGCGACAAGCGTCGGTGACAGGAACAGGAGCGCCGCGCGCCGTCGGCCGGCCACCAGGTGCCCGAGGCCCGGCAGGATCGCGTCCAGGACGGCCGGCACGTAGCGCGAGCGGCGGCGGGGGCTCGAAGGCGGGGACGATCCGGTCGCGGCATCATCAGGCGCGGGCACGGTCGGCTCCGGCGCCTCGTCAGGCTCGGGGTTCACGCTCGGGAGGGTACCAGAGGTCCACTCGGAGGGCCGCCTACGGTCGGCCCTGGCCCCTCCGCGGAGTCAGCCTGCCCGATGCGGTATCATCCCGGTCGCTCCCACTGGCGAGTGGCCAAGCGGTAAGGCGCCTGACTCTGAATCAGGAGATCCTAGGTTCGAATCCTAGCTCGCCAGCCAGCTCCCCCACCCGACCGGACGGCTTCGTGTCACCGCGCCGGGGGCCACCTCAAGGGGTGTCCCGCCCGATGATCGCGGCCAGTCGATCCGGGTCCAGGATCGCGATGTGGCCTTGCTTGGTCTCGACCAGGCCCTCGAGCCGCATATCCCGCAGGACCCGCGCGACGACCTCCCGGACGGTGCCCACGCTATCGGCCAGTCCCTGCTGGGTGACGACGGCCGCGAGGCCCTGACCCTCGGCACATTCCACGGACAGGTCCAGTAGGTGCCGGGCGACCCGCTCGCGCATGGACCCGAAGGTGTTGGACGCCAGCGTCGCGTAGGTATCCGCCAGGCGTTCGCCCACCTCGCCGATCAGGACGAGGCCTACTCGCCCGTCAACGGTGATCGCGCGCTGCAGCGTCGCGAGCTCCACCTCGAGGAGGCTGCAGTCGCTCATCGCCTGGACGCTGAGGGCGGCGCGCTCCGACGTGAGGCTCGCGACCACGGCACCCACCCTGGCATAGCGCACCGTCAATCGGCGTCCGTCGTTGGCCGTCAGATACGTCCGGCAGATGCCGTCCAGCACGACGCCGAACCGATTGGCCGGCTCCGTGGCCCCGAACACCGTCGCGCCACGACGGGCCTCGATGACCTCGGCATCGACCAGCAATGCATCCAGGGTCTCTGCCGGGAGGTTCCCCAGGAACGTCCCAGGCCCGGAGGCAGCCCGAATCAGCTCATGACGCGCGCTCATGCCCGGCTACCCTACACCCGGGCGACCAGTCAGCCGAGCCGGTCCTGGCCCATGCGCGTCCGCCACTCCTCGTTGAACCAGAACAGGAAGCGATCCTGGCGCGGGTAGACACCGCGGGTGAACGCCCGTGAAGAGACACCGGTCTGGGCTCGCTCGACGACGGCCCAATCCTGCTTGCTGATGAGATCCCAGAACTCGACCGCGGCGGACGGGTCGAAGGCCGGATCCGCGATGGTCTCTGGGCGGAAGAAGAACTCCGAGATGACCGTGGTGTGATCCGGTCCCTTGGGGAATGCGATGTAGGACATCACGACGTCCGGGTGCAGATTCAACATCAGGTTTGGGAACTCATAGGTCCCGTAATACATGTGGTAGTCGTCCGGATCCAGGCCCGGCAGCTGCGGCAGGGGTGACTTGCCGCTCACCGCGAAGTTCGTGGCCTCATCCACCATCCGGTTGCCGGCATCGGTCGTCTCGTCGTCCCAGACCTCGCCGAACCGATACAACGGGATGACCGACACCAGTTCCGGGTGGATCTGCGGGCAGTGCAGGCACTCGTTATAGTTCTCGACCACGATCTTCCAGTTGGCCTCGACCTCGTAAACGATGCGGAACCCGGGTCGCAGCTCGTCCATCTTGAATCGGTCGTACGCCGTGATGGTCTCGGCGCCTTCGAGCAGTGCGTCCATGAGCGGGCGGACCGGGCCCTTGGTCAGGTTGACGAACAGGAACCCTGCGTGCTCGTCCACCGCGAAGCCGTACAAGGGGTAGTCGGATCGGTCGAAGGCGTCGTCCTCGTGCACGTTCGGTGAGGCGATCAGGTTGCCGTCCAGATCGAACGACCAGGCGTGATAGGGACACTTGAACGCCTTCTTCGCCTTGCCGGTGCCATCGCAGTCGTCAAGGAACCTGGTACCGCGATGGCTGCACACGTTGTAGAAGCCGCGCAGCTCGCCCTTCTGGTTGCGGACGAGGAAGATGGACTCGCCGGCCAGGTCCAGCACGATGTACTCGCCGGGCTTGGCGATCTGTGCGCTGCGGCCCACGCAGACCCAATCGCCCCACCAGATGCGCTCACGTTCGGCTTCGAAGACCTCCGCGCTGGCATAGTCCGCGCTGCTCAGGGTGGCGCGAGGGGTCCAGGCTTTGGCGGCTTCCTTGATGTCGATCGTGTAGCGCTGGGTGGCCATGCGAATCCTCCGA
>JBKJQY010000149.1:0-20926 GCA_046593725.1 Candidatus Limnocylindrales bacterium | reverse complement strand
GGCGGGATGTTCGCGTTGAAGCGGAAACGGTTCGCGGGATCGAGGCGCCGCTTGAGCTGCTGAAGTCGAGCCCACGAGTCCGGCGGGTATGCCGCCGCCACCCGCGCCGCCGTCTGGTCGACCTCGGGGTAGTTGAGGTAGCCGCCGCCTCGGAGCGAGAGCGGCGAGACGCGATCGGCGAACCGACGTGCCCACGCGATCTCCGCCTCGTCGTCCGCCGGGTCGCTCCAGATCGCGAGCGCGGTCACGTTTGCCACAGCGGCCCGGCCGCCGAACGCGGCCCACGACTCCGAGATCCGATGCGCCCGGCCGTGGATGAGCTCGACGAGCGCGAATGACTCGTTCGTCTCCTCGGATGCGAACGCGATCAGGGCGTCGGCGAGGGTCTCGTCCAAACGCCCGACGAGATGGCCCTTCCAATACTGCCGGAGCCCGAACGGGATGGGCTGGTACAGGGACTGCTGCTGGAGCCAGCTCATCGCCTTGAGGTCGGTTTCATAGCAGGCGGGGTGGTCTGCCAGAGCACGGATCGCCGCGGTGCCGCCCTCCGGGTCGCCGCGCCACCCGACGTTCACCGAGATGCCGGGCGAGCCGTCCTCGGCGCGCCACGCTACGATCGCGAGGACGAGCTCGTCGGGCGCCGACGCCTCGACCTCGAACGTCCGAAGGATCGCGTCGCGGAGGCCGTCGCCACGGAACCGGAGGCGTCCGCCGAACATCGCCGGCACCGGCGTCAGCGTATACCGCAGGTGCGTGACGATGCCGAAGTTGCCGCCGCCACCGCGAAGGCCCCAAAGCACCTCGGGCTCGCGCTGCTCGTCGACCTCGAGCACGTCGCCGTCCGCCGTCACGAGCTGGGCGCCGATCAGCGCATCGCACGCGAACCCCTCCGACGACAGGAGCCAGCTGATCCCGCCGGTGAGGGTCAGGCCCCCGATCCCGGTGTCGATGAAGGTCCCGGAGGGCGCAGCCAAGCCGTGGGCGAAGGTTGCCGCGTCGAGGTCCATCAACCGGGAGCCGGCAAGCGCGTCCGCCGTTCTTGCAGCCGGGTCGACCGTCGCCCCGCGCCACCGCGACAAGTCGATGAGGAGCGCTCCGTCCGGAGAGGAGTGGCCGGCGACGCTGTGGCCGCCGCCCCGAACGCCGATCGCGAGACCCGACTCCGCTGCCCAACGCACCGCAGCGATGATGTCGGGCAGGTCCGCGGGCCGGAGAATTGACACGGGACGTCCGGTCGCCATCGCGTTATAGGCGGCTCGCGCCGCCTCGTACCCTCCGTCGCCCGGCTCCATGACTTCACCCCGCGTCCGCCCGCGGAGATCACGAACCGCCTCGCTCAGCATCGGCACTCCTCCGTTTGGTCGCGCTGTCGATTGTGCAGTGGACCGAACCGGCGTCAATCCGCAGAACTCACCGTCGCTCGAATCGGACGTTCGGACCACCTTATGGATCAAGCGCGTCGGCGGACTCTTCGCTCAGCGTGACCTCACGTGCCGGGGGCGAGCGCCTCCGCGACCCGGAGCTATGGGCACGATGCGCGCGGGGCGAACCGGGAGAGGACGATCCCTTCGCAGGGTCAACTATACGTCCGCTGAGCTCGTGCCCTCGGCTTTGGGCAGACGCGGGGCCAGGATCCTGACGAGCTGCGCCGTCGTGGTCGCCCCAACCTTCGACCGGGCATTCGCGAGGTGGTGCTTCACGGTGGAGTGGGACAGACCGAGGCGGTGGGCGGCCGCCTTCTCCGATCCGGCGGCGACGACGGCAGCGACCACGCCGACCTCTCGGTCCGTCGCGCGCTCGGCGGTGGCCCGAGCCCGCCTTCTCACGCCAGCCGCCTCGCCGCGGCGAGCCACTCGTCGCGGCCCTCGATCGGCATGTCGTAGGTTGCTAACGCGCGCCCGACACCTGTCGGGCGCGCCAATATCTTGAGTCGCGGCATCGGTGACACGTGTGATCAGCCGGTCTCCCGGGACCCCGGCCACCGGCCGTGGGCCGACAGGACCTCACCCGTGTCGAGGGCGACGACCGTGACCTCCTGCTCGTCGACGATGGCGAGCACGCGCTGGCGGGCGTGGGCCGCGCCGATCTTGAGGTGGTAGAGGCGGCCGCCCCGCGGCAGGGTCATGGCCCCTGTGCTGTCGGTAATGTCGTAGCGGAAGCGGAAGTGGGCCGGGCCGCCGCGCCCGGGAGGGATGGGGGTCGGACAAAACCTCGCCCTAGCGCATGCGCCGGTGAACTGCCGCAGACTGGGGGCTATCCATTCAGCCTGCGTCGGCTCACAATCCGCCTACCACGGAGGGAGGCACAGGGGCCTTCGGGTTCCCACCAGCGCGGCGTCCTCATGCGGTCGCCTCGACCGTCGCGCAGGGCCAATGGCGAGTCCGACCCGCCGTAGGATGGAAGAGTGAGCCATGGACTCCACCAATGCTACGTTCACGAAGTGGATGGTCGGTGACGGGCCGGAGATGGCGGGTGTTGTCGGGGGCGCTGTCGGTGAGGGTGCGTATGCCGGGAAGGTCCTTGACTTCAGCCCCGGCGAAACGACCGTCATCGAGGCCCGCTATCAGTTCACCGGTTCGACGCACGCCTTCACCGCGCTCGTCCATGTGGAGCAGACCGGCCTGAATGCTGTCATCAGCGGTGTGGTAACGGACGGCTGGGGGAAGGGCAACCCAGTCAAGGGGCAATACGCGGAGATCCAGTGCGACCATGACGGCATGACCACGAACTGCTGGCAGGGCACGCTCTCTGTCGGCTGAGGCCCCCGCGTGCCAGGCCGACGCCAGCGAGCGGCCGCGGCTCCGGGCTCCGGCAGGCGCGGAGCGGGTCCGCGCGCCGGCGAGGTGATGCGTGCCGTGCTCGTCTACCGCTTCGGGGACGGGCTCATCCAGGAGATCGTCATCCACTCCTGACGCCCGACGTCAGCGGGGCGCCCCTCACTCGACCGGCTCATCCGCCTGCCCCCCGCCCTCGGGCTCCGGCAGCCGCGGGGCCAGGATCCACACCAACTGCGCCGTCGTCGCCGCCCCGACCTTGGACCGGGCGTTCGCCAGGTGGTGCTTGACGGTCGAGTGCGCCAGACCAAGGCGGTGGGCGGCCGCCTTCTCGGATCCGGCCCCTAGGACCGCAGCGACCACCCCGACCTCACGGTCCGTGGCGCGTCCGACGGGACGGCGGGCTCTCACGCCAGCCGCCTCGCGGTGGCCAGCCACTCATCGCGGCCCTCGAGGCGCATGATGCAGGGGGCCACGATTCGGAACTCCGTGGGAGCCTCAGGCACCTCAAGAGGCACGCCATGGCGCGAGATCACCAGTGGCCGGTCATCCTCCTCCCGGGCGGCATCCTTCCGGCCGAGCCCGCCTACGCTGCCCTGCTCGGGGAGCTCGGCGACACCGTGGATGCCCGGCCAAAGGACCTCGAGATCTACGCGGGCTCGTCACCTGGGTGTTACCGATGATCGCGGAGCGGACCGGCGACCCACTGGCATTCGTCGAGAGGACGATCAGCGGCGAGGTCGGCTACGACAGCCACGAGTGGACGGCAGCCTTCCAGACGATCGCCGACCTGCGAACCTCCGGCGCCCTGCTGGACGGTTCGGGAGCCACGGACTACGCAACGATGCAACTGCTCTTCCTGCAGGGGAAGGCAGCCATGACGTACAACGGCACGTGGCTCCTTGGGGCTCTGCAGAAGGGGACGCCGACCGTGCCATTCGACTTGCACGTAGCCCCCCTTCCCCTGGTTGACGTGACGTCGACCGGCCGCTCGATCCTTGCCTGGGGCGGCCTCGCGCTGCCGACCAAGGCCGCCGCGAGCCGCGAGAGCGCGGAGGCCTTCCTCGAGTACGCAAGCCGGCCCGAGGTCGACCAGGCCGTCGTCGAGGGCCTGCAGGTCTACTCGCCGATCGCCGAATCGAACGTCGGGATCCATGACGCGGTCGCGCGGGAGTTCCTGCCGATGTTCGAGAACGCCACTCAACTGGCTGTGGGAACCGGAGATCGAAGCGGAGATGGACGACCAGGTCCAGGCCCTCGTGAAAGGCGATACCGACCCAGCATCGGTCGGGAAGGCCATCGAGGCGGTGGCCCAGGACCTGCGGGCGTCGGGTCGCGGCTACTACCCCTGACGGACGAGGCCGTCGCCATCGAGGCCTTGAGGTACCGTGAGGCGTGACCAGCTCACTGCTCGCGACGAAGTTCCACGCCCCGAGGCAGCGCAGTGGCCTGGTACCCCGTGCCCGCTTGTCCGAGCGCCTCAGTCGCGGCGCCGAATCCAAGTTGACGCTCGTCTCCGCCCCAGCCGGCTTTGGGAAGTCCACGCTCGTGGCCGAATGGCTGGTGGCCCCGCCAGTCCCCACACGGGTCGCCGCTTGGCTCTCGCTCGATTCCAGTGACAACCATCCGATAGCGTTCTGGACTCACGTGATCGTGGCGCTGCAGAAGGCGGAGCCCGCGGTCGGCGCCGGTGCGCTGTCCCTCCTCGTAGCGCCTGGTCGATCGATCGAGACCGTCCTTGCGCCGCTGCTCAACGACCTCGACCTTGTCGCGCACGACATCGTGCTGGTCCTTGACGACTACCACACCACCGACGCACCCGAGATCCAGGTCGGCATGACGTTCATGCTCGAGCACCTTCCGGCCAACGTGCACCTGATGATCACCACTCGCGCCGATCCGGTCCTGCCGCTGGCGCGATTGCGGGCGCGTGGGGAGCTCGTCGAGGTCCGGGCCGCGGACCTGCGCTTCACGCCGGACGAGGCCACGGCGTATCTGAACGACGTGATGACCCTCGAGCTGACCGCTCGGGATGTCGCCACGCTGGAAGGGCGGACCGAAGGCTGGATCGCCGCCCTCCAGCTCGCGGGACTCTCGATGCAGGGGCGAGACGACCATGCTGCTTTCATCGCCGGATTTGCCGGCGACGACCGCTATATCGTCGATTACCTCGTGGAGGAAGTCTGGCAGCGTCAACCGGACCACATCCGCGACTTCCTGTTGCAGACCTCGATCCTGGCCCGGATGACGGGCGCGTTATGCGATGCCGTCACCGGCCAAGCAGGTGGCAAGGCGACCCTGGAAGCGCTTGATCGACGGAATCTGTTCCTGATCCCACTCGACGACCACCGACGGTGGTATCGCTACCACCACCTGTTCGGGGACGTCCTGCGGGCGCGCCTGATGGACGAGCAGCCCGATGTCGTCGCGGAGCTGCATCGGCGGGCGGCCGAGTGGTACGCGCAGGAAGGCGAACCCGATGAGGCGATCCGCCATGCCATCGCGGGCGGCGACTTCGGGCGCGCGGCAGACCTGGTCGAGATGGCGATCCCGGCGATGAGCCGAGATCGTCGGGAATCGATCGTGCGGCGGTGGCTCGATGCGATCCCCGAGGACGTGGTTCGGGTCCGCCCGGTGCTGAGCGACGGCGTTGCTGGATCGCTCCTCGTGCGCGGTGAGATCGACGGGGTGGAAGCACGATTGGACGATGCCGAGCGGTGGCTCGATCTGACGGCCCAGTCGCTCGCCAGTCAGGGCTCCCGGCCGCCAGAGATGGTCGTCGTGGACGAGGCGGCCTTCCGCAACCTGCCGGGGTCGATCGCCATCCACCGAGCCGGTCTCGCTCGGATCCTCGGGGACGATGCCGCCACCGTGGCGCACGCTCGACGAGCGCGCGAGCTGGTGGCAGAGGATGAGCATCTCGGGCGCGGCGGTGCCGCGGCCCTGTTGGGACTCGCCCACTGGGCCGTCGGGGACCTCGATGAAGCCCAGCGGTGCTACGCCGAGGCCATGGCGAGCCTGGAGAAGGCCGGACACCGGTCGGACGAGATCGGCCTCGCGCTCGGTCTGGCCGATATGCTGGTCGCACAGGGCCGGCTCCACGATGCCATGCGGACCTACGAACGCGGACTGGAGCTTGCTACGAGTCAGGGCGGCCGCGTCCTGCGCGGTGCGGCTGACATGCACGTGGGCATCAGCGAGATCCTCCGCCAGCGAGATGACCTCTCGGGCGCCGCGCATCACCTGCAGTCGGCCTCGGAACTGGGTGAGGAGAACGGCCTGCCGCAGAACCCGTACCGGTCCCGCGTGGCCGCCGCCCGGATCCGGCAGGCGGAAGGAGACCACGAGGCGGCCCTAGAACTCCTGGCAGAGGCGGACCGCCTGTACGCCAATGACTTCTCGCCCGATGTGCGGCCCGTGGGCGCCCTGCGGGCACGAGTCTGGATCACGCAAGGACGACTCTCGGAGGCCCTGAGCTGGGCTCGCGAGTGCGACCTGTCATCGGCCGATGACCTCCGCTATGTCCGCGAGTTCGAGCACATAACCTTGGCCAGACTGATCCTTGCGCAGGGAGTGCTGGAGCGAAACGAGGAACGCCTCGGCGACGCGATCGGTCTCCTCGAACGTCTGCTCGTGGCGGCGGAGGACGGTGGGCGAACGGGCAGCATCATCGAGCTCCTGGTCGTACAGGCCCTCGCTCGGCGCGCGCACGACGACGCGCCGGGCGCGCTCGGGTCGCTCATGCGCGCGCTGAAGCTCGCGGAACCCGAAGGCTACATACGTGTCATCGCCGACGAAGGCCCGACGATGGCGGGACTCCTGCGGATGGCGACACAGCAGCGGCACACGTCCGACTACCTGGCCAGACTCCTGGCGGCCACCATCACACCTGCGGCGCGGGCGTCTGCCGATCAGTCACTGGTCGAGCCGCTCAGCGAACGCGAACTCGAGGTCCTGCGCCTGCTCGGGGGGGACCTCGACGGCCCGGATATCGCGCGGGAACTCACGGTGTCATTGCCCACCGTCCGGACGCACACCAGCAACATCTACACGAAGCTCGGCGTGACGAGTCGGCGCGCCGCGGTCCGTCGCGCTATTGAGCTCGGTCTGCTCTCGGCCGGCGACGGGCGACTCCCCACCGTTTGATGCGCCTCTCTGGATTGCCCGCGCCGCGAATCGGGCACTCCTGAAAATCATCACCACAATCATCACGTGTGCTGATGCGCGCTCATCACATTCTCCTCCACGGTGGGTCCAGTGACTCAGGTCGGTATCGCCGGCCGGAGCTCCAGCTGGCAACACGCACGAGGAGCGGAATGACCGAACGACAGACCCCCACACCCGATGGCTCTGAGGCGGGACGCTATGAGATCCGGCTCACGGGCCACCTCGACGCGCGCTGGACCGCCTGGTTCGACGGATTGACCGTCAGCCGTCAGGGCGACGGAACCACCGTCATCAGCGGACCGGTCGCTGACCAGGCGGCACTCCACGGTCTACTGCATCGCGTGCGTGACCTGGGCCTGCCACTCGCCTCGGTGGAGCGGGTCGACGACGACCGGTCCCTCGAGATGACCCCGACGCGCGATAGCGCATCAACCCACGACAAAGGAGATTGACATGAACAACACGACCCAGACCTCCAACACCAAGGGATCCTCGATGAGCTCGATGCGGAAGATCGCCTTCGTCGCGGGCTTCCTGTACCTGCTTACCTTCATCAGCTCGATCCCGGCCGTCTTCCTGCAGAGCCCGGTCCTGAACGATCCCAACTTCATCATCGGCGGCGCCGGCGCCGATACTCAGGTGCGCCTCGGCGCCCTCTTCGACATCGTCAATAGCCTCACCGCCATCGGCACGGCAGTGGCGCTCTATGCCGTCATCAAGCGCCAGAACCAAGGCTTCGCGATCGGCTTCGTCAGCTCGCGGCTGTTCGAAGGCACCGTCCTCATGATCGGCGTCATCAGCATCCTGTCGATCGTGACCCTGCAGCAGCCGGGCGCGACGGGAGCCGAGGCTTCGCTGCTCGTCACCGTGCAGCACACGCTCGTCACCGTCCGCAACTGGACCTTCGTGCTCGGGACCGGCGTGCCTGCCCTCAACGCCTTCCTGCTGGGCTGGATCATGTACAAGTCGCGCCTTGTCCCGCGTGCGATCCCGGTGATCGGACTCATCGGAGCGCCATTGTTCACCTCCTGGATCATCGGCTATGTCCTCGGTGTCACCGAAGCCGGCACCGCCTGGCACGCGCTTGGGGTCGCTCCGATCTTCATCTGGGAGCTGTCGCTCGGCCTGTGGATGACCTT
Source organism: Candidatus Limnocylindrales bacterium (assembly GCA_046593725.1). Taxonomy (GTDB): domain Bacteria; phylum Chloroflexota; class Limnocylindria; order Limnocylindrales; family CSP1-4; genus SPCO01. The sequence continues at coordinate 12,846 of JBKJQY010000149.1, read as the reverse complement.
CAAGGGCTTCCGCAAGGACGCCCCGCTGATGGTCGAGGCCGCCGCCGAAGACGCAAGCTTGGCTGACTCGGCGAGCGTCACGCGCTCGTCGATCGGCGTAGCAGCGAGCGCGGGCGCGGCATGACCGCGGTCCGCGAGCGGGCGCCTCGAACCCCGCCGCGCTTCGTGGTTCGGGCGTTCTGGCTTCTTCACCGAGCGGCCTACCGGCTCACCGGGGGAGGCTTCGGCCTCTCCCGGCCGGTGGCCGGCAGCAAGTTCGGGATGCTCCGGCTCACGACCGTCGGGCGCCGGTCCGGCCAGTCGCGGGTCGCGATCATCGGCTACTACGAGGACGGCCCGAACCTCGTGACCCTGGCCATGAATGGCTGGGGGGAGAAGGAGCCGGCGTGGTGGCTCAATCTCCAGACCAACCCGGACAAGACGGTCGATGTCCCCGGCGAAACGCGAGCCGTTCGGGCCCGCGCGGCGGTCGGTGAGGAACGCGATCGGCTATGGGCCAAGTTCGCCGACTACCCCGGCTGGGGCGACGACATCGACAGCCTCGCCACTCGGCGAACGCATCAGACGACCGTGGTCGTCCTGGAGCCTCGGACGGCGACCAGCACCCGTCCCTCAAGTTGAATCGGGAGCCATCCGGCGGCGCAATCGCTGCCGGATGGCGACCCGACCACCCACTCGATGAAAACCTGAAAGCAGGGAGAACCATGACCACCGACGGCCGAATGCTGCTAACACCCCAGATCATTCTTGGAGGAACAACGGAGTCTCCTCCGGCGGTGCCTGCGCGCAGGCTGCGGCTTGGCCGCCGGCATCTCTGGCTCATTCCCGGCCTCGCGATCGCCGTCTACGCGAACGCTCAAGCAGGGGAGCACGCCATCGGGCTGGTGCCACTTCTCGTGTTCGGAATCGTTCCTCACCTTCCGGCCCTTCTTGGAGTTGGCCAGCCCCACGCCCGCGGTCAGATGGCGGCCCGCGCTGTGCCACTCTTCAACGTGATGCATCACCCGGCGCCGCCGCTCGTCATCGTCGCTCTCGCCGCCGCCGGCATCCTGTCGCCGTTCTGGCTCGTCGGCGGTCTCGCGTGGTTCTCACACATCGTCGTCGACCTTGCGTTCGGTCACGGCCTGCGAACGCCCGACGGATGGCGTCGCGAGTGGCAGCCGTCTCGATGAGCTCGACGCCCTACGACGTGCTGGTGATTGGCGGTGGGGCGGCCGGCTTGAGTGCGGCACTCGTCCTGGGGCGCGCCCGACGACGAGTGGCCGTGGTCGATGCCGGGTCGCCGCGTAACGCACCCGCGGCGCACATGCAGGGCTTCCTATCCCGAGATGGAATGCCGCCGGCCGACTTCCTGGCCGACGGGCGCGTCGAGGTCAGCCGATACGGCGTCGAGCTGATCGAAGGTGCGGTCCTCGGCGTCGAAAAGGGATTCTTCGCTCGGCTTGCCGGCGGCCGCGTCCTGGGGGGCGAAGACCTGGGACAGCTCGACCCCGGTCGGCCCGGCGCCGAGGACGACCAGACTGCGCGGCAGCTCACGGGCAGTCGTTGCCTGGCGGTTCGTCCACGGCGTGATTTGATCGAGCCCCTCGATGTCGTCCGGGACCGTCGCGTTGCTGCCGACGGCGATCAGGACGGCCTTCGCCTCGAGCCGCCGGTCGCCGTCGGTCGTCCGGACTACCACACCACCGGGACCGTCGAGCCGCCCCTCACCGCGAAAGACCGTCGCCCCCGCCGTTTCGAGGTCGGTGATGTGGCCGCCGTCGTCGGGCCAGTCGCGCGGCCGCTCGCGGACGATCATCCAGTCGCGAAAGTCCGAGGCTCGCGGCCAGGGGTAGTCGCCACCGGCGGCATGAATCGCCGCCGCATGGAGGAGCGCCTTCGACGGCATGCAGGCCAAGTACGGGCAGGAGCCGCCAAACAGCTCGCGGTCGACGATCGCCACGCTCGCCCCCGCTGCCGGGCGAGGTGGGCGGCCGCCTGGCCAGCCTCACCGCCGTCGATGACGACGAGGTCGAATCGCTCGCTCATCGCCTTCACTCCGCGCAACACGAGAGCTTCGTCACGTCCCGGCTGAACGCCTGGGCCCCGATCTTGAGCCCCTCGCTCATCGTCGGGTAGACGTGGATCAGGTCCACGAAGTCGGGGAGGGTGGCCTTGAACTTCATGGCCATCGCCGCCTCGTGGATGATCTCGGGTGCCGATTCGCCGATGACGTGGACACCCAGGACCCGCTCGTCGATCGTGGAGGCGATGAACTTCACGAAACCCGTGGTCCTGTGGACGGCGGCGGCTCGGGGCACGTAGAGCAGCGGGGTCGTGGCCGCGACTGCGGGGTAGTGACGGGCCCGGACCTCAGCCTCGGTCTCGCCGACGACCGCGATCGGCGGGTCGGTGAAGATCGCTCGCGGGATGACGCTCCCGTCGAAGCGGCGAGCGGCGTCGGCGAACGCGTTGTCGGCGACGATCCGACCCTGACGCGCTCCGACCGGAGTCGCCATCTGCGAGCGGTGCTGCCGCCCGATCACGTCGCCCGCCGCCCAGACGTGGGGCTGGCTCGTCCGCAACTGCGCGTCAACGGTGACGAACCCGTCGCCATCGGTCTTGATGCCCGCCCGGTCGAGGCCGAGCGTGTCCGTGTTCGGCGTCCGGCCGGTGGCGACCAGGACCCGTGCGGCCCGGACGATCCTGCCTGCCCCCACCTGCTCGACCGCGAGCTCGATGCCGCGCGCGTCACCGCGCACGTGATCGACGCGTGCCGTCGCGAACAGCTCGATGCCCTCGGCCGTGAAGGCGTCGGTGAGCGTGCGTCCGAGGTCGGGCTCATAGCCCGACAGGAGCCCGGAGCGGGCGACGATCGAGACCCTGCTACCCAGGCGGCTGAACATTTGGGCCAGCTCGACCGCGACATAGCCGCCGCCCAGGACGACGATGGACGCGGGCAGCTCGCTCAGCCGGCCCACCTCATCGGCATCGAGCAGGTCGCTCGTGAGGTACGGGACGTCGGCGAGGCCCGGGATGCGGGGGATCGTCGGCCGGCTGCCCGTCGCGACAAGGATCCGGTCCCCGGTCACCGTTCGATCGCCGACCTGGACCGTATGCGGATCGGTGAACGCGGCATCGCCCTCGAGGAGCTCGAGGTCGGTGAGACTGCCAGCGACGCTGGCGTACTTCTTGGCCCGATAGTCGCGGACGAGGTCGTCCTTCTGGGCGACCAGCGCCCCGAAGTCGACCGCGACGTCCGCTGGCGCAAGACCGCTGTACCGCGGGTGGGCGGCCTCGTGGACGATCCGGGCCGCCTCGATGAGATTCTTCGACGGCAGACAGCCGCGGTTGACGCAGGTGCCACCGAGCGTCCTGCGCTCGACCATCGCCACGCGCGCCCCGAGGTCGGCCGCGCGGATCGCCGCGGCGAAGGCCGTGGACCCGGAGCCAAGGATCAGCAGGTCGAACGAGTCACTCACCGGACGTCGCCCGACGCCGACGCTCGAAGGCGTTGTATCGGCCCGTGGTCCGGACGGCCTGCGCCAAGGCCGCTCCCTCGACATCCGATCGGGCGGTGACGACCGCACTCCGCGTGGCGAGGTCAACGGTCGCTGCCTCGACCCCGGGGACGGACTCGAGCGCCTCCGCCACATTGACAACACAGTCGTCACAGGTCATCCCTCCGATGCCGAGATCGATGAAGACAATGGGTTGGTGGTCCGTCATGGCTGCTGGCTCCGATGTACGAGAAGTCGCTCGATTCAAAGGTTGTGTGTCACAGGCTTCATCGACCCCGAAGTGAGTCGGCGCGGCGTATCAGGGACCAGGCCATCCAGCCACCGACACCGATGAGCACCGCGATCGGGAGCGCCACGCCGACCACGCCCAAGATCGTCGTCGTGCTGGCCGCGGCGAGCAGCGAAACGCCGAAGCAGCAAGCGATCGCCAGCGCCGCGGTGCCAAGCAGGAACCGGCTGTCCTTCATCGCTCGATCGTCTCGGTGTCCGACTCGGTGGCCAGGACCAGGCAGGAGCTCAGTCGGTCCGAGTTGTCGCGCACGATCGCCTCGCCAAGCTGGAGGATCTCGCGGACCCGATCGTCGACCAGGCGGTAGCGGGTGAAGCGGCCGTCCACTTCGCCGACGACGTAGCCGCACCAGCGGAGGCAGCTCAGATGGCTCGAGACACGGCCTTGAGCAAGACCCAGATCGCCAACGAGCTCGGTCACCGACCGTGGCCGCTCGCGGAGGAGTTCGAGGATCCGAATCCGGGACGGGTCCGCGAGGCCCTGGAAGAACGAGGCCAGGACTTCGTCGCGCGACAACGCAGCCGGGCGTTGGGCGGCGACTGGGAGGTTGGAGGTCATCGGGTGACACCCTTCTATACGGCGATGGCGAGGACTATACGACATCCCGTATTACGATATGGCCCAAAGGACCTAGGATCATCGGGGACCCGGGGGCACACGGGCAACCCGGTCATCGCCAGCGTCACGTTGAGCGTGCCGTCGGGGAGACGCGCGAACTCGGCGGTGCCGTGGCGGCGGGCGCGAGGGCAATCTGGCAGCGGGAGCGCGAGATCCTTCCCGCTCGTTGGTCAGCCGGGGTGGCCGCCGGTACTCCACCGAGAGATCGAACATGGGTCAGGGCAGCCACCCGATCAGGTCTATATGTCCCGGACCCGAGCCGATCGGCAGGATGTTGACGCCGGTCCCGTCGCGCGCGATCGTCCCGATGCCGTTGTCCTGACGGCCCGGCACTGACGCCATGAAGGCGAGATGCGACCCGTCGGGGGACCAGGCGACCGACCACGTCCAGCTGTCCGGGATGTCGAGGCGTTCGGGGGGCCGCGAGAAGTCTGACGTCTCGTAGAGCGCGATGTCCGAGTCCAGCTTGGTCGCGAGCAATGCTTCATCGGGCGATAGCGCGGTGGACCAACCCACGGGATTCGAGATCAGCCGCTGGTTCGCGGTTCCGTCAACGTTGATCGCCCAGAGCTGACCGAGTTCTCCCTCCTCGTCGGTTGCATGGACGTACCGGATCTGCGACCCGTCCGCGCTGTACTGCGGCTCCTGGTCGTGGCGCTGATCGGCGGGCGCGGTGAGCTGGCGCAGGTCGCTGCCGTCGGCCCGGACGGTGTACAGGCCAAGCCGCTCAGGATTCGCGCCGTCCCAACCTTCACACGCGAGGCGCGCGCTGTCGGGCGACCAGGTCAGGCACGCTAGCCCGAGCGTCGGATCGGGCAGATCGAGGACCCGAATGAGGCTGCCGTCCGCACCAAAGATCTTCGCGAAGTGCCCGTCCTCGAGGAACATCTCCACGAACATCGACCCGTCAGGTGACAAGCGTCGCAATGCCGAATCTGTCGCCGCCAGCTCCTCTTGCTCCGAGCCGTCCGGCCGAATCGAGAAGTACGTGGTTTCGTCATTCACCTTCCGCAGGAAGAGGATCCGGCCCGACAGGGGGGAGCGGAGGGCGGCACAGCGGCTGAGGGCGCGATGGTTGCTGAAGCGCGTGGCACCGGTGTGGCGACTGCCATTGGCTGGGTCGCCGGCGTCACGCCCGCGGAGCCGCCACACCCGGCAAGGGCGAGCGCGACCCCGGCTACGAGGATCTTTGTTCGGACGAACAACATGCGAGGGACCTCCGGTTCTTGAGCGCGATGACCGCACATCAGGGAAGCGGCTGCCAGAAGGCGAGGTTCTGAGCTCTGGACTCGCCAGTCGCTAGCGGGTGACGGCAAGCCATGCAGCCTGCGGCGGTCAGGTCGGCGAAGCTCGAGCCGAGCTTCGTCAGGCCGGTGCCGTTGCTATCCACGAGCCAGGTCGCCGTTCCGCGGGCGAACGTCACATGACCATCGGCCGTCCAGCGGGGCAAGTACGAGAGCCCGTCATCGGTCAGACGACGAAGATCGGTCCCATCGGATCGGACCGTATAGACGTCCGTGCGCATGCCGGTGACGGACGTGTGATCGCTGTTGACGAGCATCTCAGTCATGACGAAGAGGACTGTCGTGCGGTCGGGCGACCAACTCGGGTCGTGCGCGGACGTGCCCTCAGGCGTCAGGCGCCGGAGATTCGTCCCGTCTGCGTCGATGACAAGGACCGCGCTGCTCGTCCATGAGCTGCCTGGCTCGGGCGACATGGACTGGCGGGCAAAGACGAGGCGCGTGCCGTCCGGTGACCAGCGAGGCATGTCGTTCAGCCCCTCGCAGCTAGGGCTCTCCCAGCACCGCTGTGACCCATTGATGGTTCTCGTTGCATCGAGCTCGGTGACGTTTCCGCTGGGGATGTCGAGGATCGCGACGATCGTCGAGTTCGCGTCGTTGCCGGACGACCGGACAAACGCGACTCGCGACGCATCGGGCGACAACGCGAAGCCGTCCGCCCCCGTGCACAGCCCGGGCTTCGTCGCTGGTGAGTAGGTCTTCGTCCCCGATGGGTATGCGCACAGCGCGTCGTTCGGGAACCGGTGGAGGACGGACCCGGTCGCGGCGGTCGTCAGGACGAGGCCGGAATCTTCGATGGAGTACAGCAACTGCGAGCCGTCGCCGGACCAACCGAGGACGAGCCTGCTCGCGTTGTCGTCAGGAAACAGGCGGCGCGCGCCGCTCCCGTCCGCGTTCGACAGCCAAGCGGACGTCAGCCCGCACCTGACCCCGAGGGTTTGCGGACATCCGGTCTTTCGTGACTCGACGTTGTAGGCAACGAGGCCCGCCCGAGGGGCCGGACTCGGCTCCGCCGGGCTCTCGGAGGACACCGGGCCCGGCGGCGTTGCTTCGACCAGTGGGTCGGATGGCTGGACGACGAGGCCAAAGTCCGGCTTGAGGACGATGCCGCCGGCGACGAGCGCGCCGGCTCCCATCACGATGACGATGGCGGCTACGAGCATCGCGGTCGCGGTGCGCGCGACCGGCGAGCCGACGAGGATGTCGGGATGACGCCGCATCGGCCGCTCGGTCATCAATGCCAGCCAGCGGGGCCGGCGGCGGACCTTCCGTGCCGCCTCGAGGATGTCAGGCACGAGGCTGGGCGCGGCGACGGGGGCGGAGGCTAGCAGCGCGTCGGCGACGAGGCGCTCGAGTCGATGTTCGCTGGTCATGCGGGACGCTCCTGAGCTACCTGGGTCTGGAGACTGGGGTCGGGCGTCATCGTCAGACGCAGGGCCTGGAGGCCTCGATGCAGCCGGGACTTGGCGGTTCCGGCTGGGACACCCAGGGCCATGGCGGCCTCGGTCAGCGGCAGGCCGACGTAGAAGTGAAGAACGATCACGGCGCGCTGGTCGATGGGCAAGGCGCCGAGCTCGCGCTCGATTCGGTCCCGCTCGGCGAACGCGGCGGGCTCGTCCCGGCCGCCCGCCATCTCGAAGTCTGCGCTCGCTGGGAGCTCGACGAGGGACCTCCGCTTGTCCTGACGGGCGCGGCTATAGCAGGCTCTCACCGTCAGGCGGTGGAGCCACGCCTCCCAGGCGTCCGGGTCCCGCAGGGCGCTGAGACCCCGCCAGGCGGCGACCAATGCGTCCTGGACCGCGTCGTGCGCGCGGTCCGGATCACGGAGGATGAGCGCCGCGATCGCGTACTGCCGCGATGCCGACGCGTTGACGAGATCCGTGAACGCATCGAAGTCGCCTCCGATCGCCCGCTCGACGAGTTGACGTTGCATACCCTACAAGTGTCTCCCGACCAGCGAAACGGTTCCCTCCGACGCTGATTCGCCCTTTCTGGTGAGAGGCGAGGGCGAGTCGGGTGCTGACCGACGTCTATCGCTGGTACAACGACGCCGGCTGCGAGCTGTAACCGGTGTGTCGGGACATCAAATCGGTCCCTGCATCGCGACTCGTGATCGAGAGCTGGAGCGACCCACTCGCCGGCGTCATCCTCGACCACGACCTGCCGGGCGGCCGCGCCGGGTCACAAGGGGCGGCCCGCACTTGCGACCGCACCGCGAACAGACCACCATGTGTCATGTCCATAGCGCCGACATGATTCCCACGGGAGTCGACCATGCAGACGCCTCTCCCCCGCGGCCGCGGACGCTTCCCTCTCTCGCGCCTGGTCCTTGCGGGGCTCGCGGTGCTGCTCCTTGGCGCGATTGCCGTCGGTGCGTACGGCAACTGGCGGCTGTGGCACCCCGCGGACGGCTTGGTCGTCGCCCTCGTCGCCCTCGCCGCCCTCCTCGCCGGCGGGCTGGTCGCAGCCGTCGGCCGCGGAGCAGTCCGGCGCGCCGCCCTCGTGCCCCTCGTCCTAGGCGTCGGGCTCCTGGCCGGCTACGCGTTCGGCCCCGATCGCCCGGAGCTCCGCCACGATCCCGGCCGCATCGAGGTCGCGCTCGATGCGCCCGCGCTGGAACGCATGGCCACCGGCACGTCCTGCGCAACGGCAGACTCAGGGGACGAGCTGCAGGTAGTGGCGTCGACGCGGCTCGCCGTCCTTCCTGCGGACCCGTCGATCCCGGCCGACGTCGACGACCGCGCCTTCGTCGGCTTTCACATCACCATCGGGGACCGCTGGCGCGACGGGCGGGTGCATCGCTCGGACGACGTGGACCTCGCGGTCATTGTGAGCGGCGTCGCCGATGGCGCCCCGGAGCGACAGCTCGCGGCCTCCGACAGCTCGACGGTTGAGATCGCGTGGGACAACGAGCGCGGGAGCGTGTCGTTTGCTGGACTCGTCGACGCCGAAACGGGAGCACCCGTCGGAGGGCCCCTCGGCACGCTCGCCGGGACTATCAGCTGGGTGTGCGGTGAGGCCGCACTCCCACCCGGCGCCGCAGAGTTCGCGGAGGCGGCTTGCGCCGACGCCCGCTACCCGGGATGCGTGTCCGACCTGATCGCCGCAATCGCGGCCTCGCCGGGGACTCGGGTGGCCATCTGCGAGGCCGGCGAGGACATCGGACAGGTCGTCCCGGCGGCGGAGGTTGAAGCGCACGAGGCCTGCACGGGCGACGGTGAGACGTTCAGCGGCCGGGTGCTGCGTGTCGTCCAGCTGCCCCGTTGACCCTCGCCCGTCGGTCCCGCCCGCGAGGTCGGGAGACGCATATGGCCGCGGGAGTCGCGGTCAGCGTTCAGCCGCGTCGCCGTATGGGCCGCCCCGGTGAGTCGACGCGCCCTTCGTCCGGTTGCACGACCGGCACAGGACGGTGATGTTGCCGATGTCGAACGGCGCCACGGGAGGCCAGCGGCGAGCGGAATGACGTGATCGACGGTCAGGTCATAGGCGCGATGGGCAGGGCGGCGGTAGCGCGGGCACCAGTCCGTGTGCTCGCCACGCCAGGCGCGGAGGACACGGCCGCTGAGTCGCTGCCATACCCGCGTGCTGTACAGGGCGTTGTGCCGGCTGCGGTTTGACTGGCGAGCGTGCGTCGTGCAGCGGCTGCCGGGCCGGCTGGTAACGAGGCCACAGACCGTGCACAGCTTCACCCTGAATCGTCGACGGGGTGACTGGCGTGGTCTATTCGCCTACGGTGCTACGCCTGCAGGGGCCACTGAGGCCGGGCAGTCGCGCGGGGGTCAGCCGCCGCCTAGCGGGTAGTCAAGCACGTAGATCTCGCCAATCCCGGCGCAGAGGTAATACGGCGGCTGGAATTCGCCCGTCCGCGTCCCGTCCCGAGCGACCACGGCGCCGTTGCTGTCCCGGACGGTGGGATCGGACGCGTCACCGCCGCTGAAGCTTGGCGACCACTGGACGAGAAGGCGGTCGCCGACCGCGACTCCCGGAAATTCATCGGCCATGTCCGGGTGAAGGGTGTCAATCTCGGCCCAGACCTGCTCTGCTGCCGATGGGTCGATCCGGATGGTGGCAGAGCTGCAAGGTATCGCGATCGAGTCGCAGCCGATGTTGTCCGGAGCACGACGGAGCACGATCGTGAGGGCGGCCGTCGCCGTGGGCGCCGTCGCCGCCTGGAAGTTGATCAAGGCGAGTACGCGCGGTTGCACAAGAGACCGGAGCGAATCGCTCAGAGAGGCTCCAGGCTCGGGACAAGGAGCCATCCGGCAGCACGACCGCTGTAGATCAGCTGCTCGGTGGTCAGCCCCGACCTGGCCCGCAGGTCGGCAAGATGCCGCTTCGCTGTGCTCGGCCGAATGCCGACGCGCGCCGCCGCGTCCGCCGCTGAGCCTCCGGCCGCGACGAATGCAGCCAGAACGTCCACTTGTCGGACTGTCGGTGTCCGCGAGAGCGAGCCGCGCAAGTGGCCGTGCCTCATGGGCACTGGGTCACGCGAGGCTGACGTGGCTGCGCGTGATGAGGCCGAGGATCACCGCGGTGACGGCGAGGATCGCGCCGATCTGGTCGGGTGCGAGGTTGAGGCCGAATGCGACGACCAGGGCGAGGACCATCGCAGGCTCTCGGCCGAAGATCGTGCCGGGGTGGGTGTCCATCGCTTCTCCCGTCACTTCACGCGGACGATGTCGCCCGGGTGAATGAGCCCCGGGTTGGCGCGGTACTTCGCGTTCTCGCTGAAGGCAAGCAGAACCTTGAGCGTCAGGCTGTGACCGGCGGCGATGGCACTGAGCGTGTCGCCCGCCTTCACGATCACCGTCACGATCGGCGGCCGCAGGATCGCGTTCGCCCGGGTGATGACGCGTTTGATCCGCGCCTCCCCGGTGGCCGGCGGCCACGGGTCGCTTCGCCGGGAAACTCTGTTGATGTCGGCATGCACGACCACCGTGCTCCGGGTAATCGGCAGCCCCGTGGCCCTGTGCGCCGCGACGACGAGCCGGGCGACGCTCTCGAACTGGGCGTCGGTGAAGGGCTCAGGTCCGGCGCCCGAGCACTCGATCGACTCGTGCACCCACTCGTTCAGGTTCACGCCTGAGGCGACGGCTGCGGCGATCGTCGGGGGCTTCGTGTTGGGCGAGGCGATGTCGCCCTGGCACCAGGCGGCGTACTTCGCCGGGTCGATGGCTCGGACGATCGTGCCGTCGCGGTCGATGTACGCCGTGGCGGACGGTCCAGCGGAGCCCGCCCGGTTGGCGTAGTTGCGCTCCTGGATGGCGGTCGCCTTGGCGTTGGCGGTCTGGTGGAGGCAGGCGAGGATCGTCGGCTTCCGACGCCGCCGGGCACCTCTCGTCGGATAGCCGTAGGCCTTGTTGGTCAGAAGCGCCGTAACGGTCGTCACCTCACGCCCCGCCACAGGGCCGAGGCCTCGAGCCCCAAGAGCGCGAGGATCGCGCCCAGGAGCGGCAGGAGGATCCCAGGCGAAACGTCGTAGTCCGCGACGGCGACATCGAGAATGAGGAGCACGACCAGGACGATCGTGAGGGCGGAAGCAGCGCCGATCCGGGCCGAGCTGTAGATGTCGGCCCGGGCGCGCTCTGCCTCACCGTCTCGCCGCTCATCGCTCATGCTGGCGCAGTCGGTCGATCCACGCGTCGACGAGGGACGGGAGCAGCCAGCGGTCGAGGGCGATGCCCATAGCGACGCCGGCGAGGAAGGCCAGGACGAGCTCGACCTCGCTCATCGGACCCCCGCGGGGTTGACGGCGCGGACGTACCCGGCGGGGGAGTCCGGGAGTCGGTGTGGATCGGCCCAGCGCGCCGTCATGCCCGTAAGCGTGCGGGCGGCGGGCATCGGTTTCTAGTTGGTCGATTGGGCCATGCTTTAGGCGGTGGGCGACAGCCGCATGATCCCAGGGTGGGGTGGGCGGCTCTGTCGCCGCAGTGTCCCAACAGCGTTTCACGGAGGAGTTCCCGATGGCGATCGACCCTCAGGCCCTGCGAACGGTGGCGGACGCCTATACGGCTGCGTGGAATTCAGGGTCGCCGGAGGCCGTGGCATCGTTCTACGCACTAGACGGCCGGATCGTCATCAATCGCGGTGAGCCGTGGGAGGGGCGGGAAGGCGTCGCGCGGATGGCGGCAGGCTTCTACGCCGATGTCCCGGACCTGAGGCTCGTCTGCGACGGGCTACGGATCGCCGGCGATCACGTCGCCTACCTATGGACGTTCACCGGGACGCACGCTGCCTCGGGGAACTCCCTGCGCGTCGTCGGGTGGGAGGAGTGGAACGTCGGGCCAGACCTGCTCGTGAGATCCTCGCTCGGATGGTTCGACGCGGACGATTACGCGCGGCAGGCCGCTGGGGCTGATGTAGCGGTCCAGAGGCGGTGAGTCAGCTGTGCCTTCGCCTCGGTCAGCCTCGCTCCACGAGGAGCGCGAGGAACCGCGCGTTTGTGAGGTGAGCCTTCTTCGGCCAACGATCGCCGGGCGCCGGTATCGTTGCCGCCAGTTCCCCGTCGCCGTCGGCAAGCACACGCCCCAGCGATCAACCCCGGAGGCTAGCCATGTCCCAACCGGTCCACGACGTCCGGGTCGCCGCCATCCCCGCGGACCTCCCCCACGTGGAGCGCCTGTGGCTCGAGTACCTCACGTGGGGCAACGACGAGATGCAGGCGCGGCACGGCTTCCGGCTGCCAGTTCGCGAGGCCGTCGACCACGACCTCGAGGCCATCGCGCAGTTCGAGCCGCCGGGCGGCCGCGTGCTCCTCGCATGGCAGGGCGACCACGCATTCGGGATCGGGTGCCTCCGTGGCATTGGGCCCGACACCGGCGAGATCAAGCGCATGTACGTCGAGCCGTCCTACCGCGGGACCAGGGCCGGCTCGGCGCTGCTCGACGGCCTGATCGCGGCCGCCCGCGAGGCCGGCTACGCCCGACTCAGACTCGACAGCCCCGACTTCCTGACCGACGCCCATCGGTTGTACCGGCGGCGCGGCTTCGAACCGATCGAGCCCTACCCCGAGAGCGAGATCCCCGTTGATCTCAGGGTGTGGTGGGTGTTCATGGAGCGCCATCTCCGTCGCGGCAGCTGACGGGGAGGGCTTGCGGCCCGAGGCGTCGGGTCCGGGCGGATGCCACAAGGGCACGCG
>JBKJQY010000080.1:0-34739 GCA_046593725.1 Candidatus Limnocylindrales bacterium | reverse complement strand
GGACAGTCTCGCCGGCTGATGTCCATCGGCGGCATCAGATCGGGTCGCGGGGCGGACAGTCTCGCCGGCTGATGCCGCCGACAAGCATCACGACCCGCGCGACGTGTCCGCGCGCCGAGCCCCTAGGCGGCGACGCCGGTCGCCCGGGCGATGGCGACGATGGCCACTGCCACGACCAGACCCAGGAACAGGTTCCGGGTACGGGCGACGAGCGCGAGGCAGACGAAGACGGCGACCCATTCGATGCCGATGTGGAACCCCGGCCGACCGTTGGTGTCGACGACGACCATGACCGTGACGACGGCGAGGGCCGCCAGCACCGCAGGACCCACCAGCTGGAGGTATTCGAAGGCCATCTTCGGGAGTCTGTCCAGCCCGGGTGACAGCAGCCCGATGGCGCGAACCGGGTAGGTGACCGAGAACATCAGGATCGCCAGGACGATCAGGTTGCCAGTCATGGAGTCTCGTCCCGCTCGTCGCGGATGTGGATGGCCGGCACGGAGAATCGTTCGGCCGATGCCGTCGATCCAAGCGGCGCGCTCTCGTGCGCCGCCGACGCCGGGATCAGCAGGCCCAGGAGCGGCCCGACGAGGCCGCCGACGACGATGCCCACCGGCGGCGAAACGACCAGCGCGGCGATGACCCCCACGATGGCGCCGCAGATGCCGGCCGCGACCTCGCGCCGACCCGTCATCAGGCCGACGGCCAGGCCGATCATGGCGGCCGGGAAGATGACGTCGATGCCGAGGCGGGTCGGATCGCTGATCTGGCCCCCGAACACGACGCCGGCCAGCGTGGCGAGATTCCAGGGGATGAACAGGATCAGGACCGCGGCGATCCAGTAGCCGCGTTCATCGCCGCGGCCGATTCGCCGGAAGTGGGTGATGGCGAGGGCGAACGCCTCGTCGGTCAGGACGTGGGCCATCACTGCACGCCGCGGTGTCGGGACATCGCGCAGCCAGGGCCGGAGCGCCGCTGAGTACAGCAGATGGCGCGCGTTGAGGAGAAACGTCAGCACGACGATCGCGGGCCAGGCCACGCCGCTCACGACATACCCGACGGCGGCGAACTGGGCGGACCCGGCGAAGGCGATCGTGCTCATGGCCATCGCGTCGATGACGGAAAAGCCCGCGCTGCGGGCGGACAGGCCGTACACGAAGCCGAAGCCGATCGCGCTCACGGCGATGCCGAATCCGTTCGAGAAGAGCGGGCGGCGGTCGATCCGGCCGGGATCCCCGTCACCCGCGCCGGGCACCGCGCTCAGCGCAGGAAGGTCTTGGCGCAGGTCCCGTCGCAGACGACGAAGACGGCGTGCTTCTCGATGGCGTAGCCGGCTGTGTGGAGGAGGCCCGGGCAGCCCTTGGTCGGGCACTTCCAGACCCACCAGCGCTCCTGTGCGTCGACCGGGGAAGCCTCGGTCGCCAATGTGTCGCCGAGACCGCTCCGATCCGCCAGCAGGCGCGCCATCGTCGCGGCACGCTCCGCCTCGGACTCGCTGGAGTACGGGTAGTTCTGGCTGACGTTCGAGGTCACGGGGGCCTCCTGGACGCGGATGGCGGCGCCGGTGGCGGCCTCGTGTGAGCGCGGCCTGCCACCGGCCGCCGGAGTATCGCATATGAGACGGGCTCGGCAGAACCCCCGCGACGGCTCTACCAGACGGCGGGCAGCCCGGCGCTGCGAGGGTCAGTGGCGGCGGCGACCGAGCCATCCGGAGCTGCCGGGCCGCCGTCCAGCAGCTCGATCGCGTGCTCATGGCCGAGTCCGCTGTCGAATGCCTCCTCGAGCGTCACCGGGTGGCCAAGGACCTCAAGCGCCGCCGCGACGGCGGGAGCGACGCGGGACTCCAGACGGACCGCCTCGGGCGGGCTGAAGTGACCGTCGGGCTCGACATACCAGCGTGGCGCCGCCACCGCGGTCCGGACGTCCATGCCACCGTCCACGATCGCTGAAACGAACTGGGCGTGGATCTGCGGCTGGGCGTCGCCACCCATGGAGCCTGCCACGATCCAGGGTCGCCGCTCGCCTGGCCGGAACAGCATCCCGGGGAGCAGCGTGTGGAGCGTCCGCTTGCCGGGCTCCAGCACGTTGGGATGACCCGGGTCCAGGCTGAAGTAGCTCCCGCGGTTCTGGTAGTGGATGCCGGTCCCTGGATCCACGACGCCGGATCCGAAGCCAAGGTAGTTGGATTCGATCAGGCTCACCGCGTTGCCGTCGGCGTCCACCGTCGCCAGGTAGACCGTGCCGCCACCGGCTGGGTTGGTGGCGGCGGGTGGCCTGGCCGCCCGGCCCGGGTCGATCCGGGCGGCCAGTTCGGCGACGTGGTCCGCCCCGAGGAGTCGCTCGACCGGCACGTCCCGGAATGCCGGATCCGTCAGGTACGCGTCCCGATCGGCCATCGCCAGTTTGGACGCCTCGATGCCGAGGTGGACCCACGCAGGATCGGTCACGCCGTCCGGCCCGAACATATCCCCGTACGGGGCCTCGAACCGGGCCAGGATCGCCAGGATCTGGAGCGCGACCAGCCCGGAGCTGTTGGGCGGGTGCGACGTGACCCGGACGCCTCGATAGTCGGTCGCGATCGGGTCGCCCCAGGTGGAGGTGTGGCCGCGCAGGTCGTCCAGCGCGATCGGGCTGCCGGCCGCCGCGAGTCCATGCGCCTGCCGTTCGCCGACCTGCCCGTCGTAGAACGAATCGAACCCGTCGCGTGCCAGGGTCTCGAGGGTCGTCGCCAGTGCCGGCAGCCGGACTCGCTCACCCGGCCGCCACTCGCGACCATGCGGCCGGTAGACCCCGAAGAACCCGGCGTCCGGGCCCACCTCGGCGCGAACCCTGGGCGCGGTGCCTTCGACGGCGTCGATGAACCCATCCCACGCCGGGAAGCCGGCCCGTGCCAGATCGATCGCCGGCCCGAGGATCGTCGTCCGATCCAGGCGACCATGACGGGCGTGCGCATCGCCCCACGATCGGACGGCGCCTGGGACGGTGATGCTCAGGGGGCCGCCCAGCGGGAGTCGGGTGAGGCCGCGTGTTCGCAGGCCCGCCGGATCCGCCGTCGCCGGGGCGCGCCCGGATCCATTCAGCGCGGACTGCCGGCCCGAAGCCTCATCCCAGATGAGCCAGAATGCGTCACCGCCGATGCCGCAGCCGTTGGGCATCACCACGCCGAGCGCCGCGTTCGTGGCGATCGCCGCGTCCACGGCACTCCCCCCGGCGCGCAGGACCGATAGCCCGGCCGCGGTCGCGAGGTGATGCGGCGCCACGACCGCACCGTGGGCTCCCCGAACCAGCGGGACCGGTGTCCAGGGACGTCCTTTGGTCACGTCGCGGAGCCGGGCGCCGAGTCCGTGCCCCCCGCGGTTCCCACGCCGCCGCCGTCCAATTGGTATTCCTGCTCGCGCAGCCGCGAGAGTGGGAGCAGGGCGACGACGAGCAGGACGGCCGTGGCGATCAGCATCCCATCGATGCCGTGGAGATCTGCGGCGACCCCGCCGATGAGCGCGCCGATGATCTGGCCGATGCCCAGGAAGACCGAGTACAGGCCCATGATCGCGCCTCGATCGGACGGGAAGCGCTCGGAGATGTCCGCGAGGAGACCCAGCGCGGCAGGCGTGGCTCCGGCCAGGACGAACAGGCCCGCACCCGCCACGACGAGCCCGACGATCGCCACGACGATGGGCAGGTCGGCAGAGTGGTTCACCAGGAGCCCCGCCCCGACCAGCACGCCGCCGCCGATGATCCCGTACAGGATGATCGTCGTGCGGCGCAAGGCCTTGAACCGGTTGCCCCAGTACAGCAAGCCAGCCCCGAAGACGATCGCGATGGCGATGGCCGCGACCGTGATCTCGTTCGCCGTGAACCCTCCCATCAGGACCTGGTCCGGGAACGCCGGGTTCTCCTTGGCGAACTGGAAGAGAGACTGGCTGAGCCACAGGCCGATCGATGCGTTGACGGCGATCCAGGTCGGGGCCAGCAGCAGGACGTGCGACGAGCGGATCAGCGTCCCATAGCGGCTGAACCCCACGTGCTCCCCGGCGATCGATTCCGTCTCACCCTTCGGATCCTTGACGCCCAGCCAGTAGATGACGAACGAGATGCCGTAGATGACGGCGTTCAGGTAGAAGGCCGTCGGGCCGAAGGCCTCGAACAACTTGGGCGCCACGATGAAGCCCACGCCGATGCCGGCCAGGGTCGCGCCTTCGAAACGCGCCGCGGCCTTGCCGCGCAGAACCTCATTCCCGGCCGTGGCCAGCGCGATGAAGCCCAGGATCGAGGGAACGCTGGCCGCCGTCGAGAGCCCCTCGAGGAACCGTGTGGCCCCGAGCAGGACCAGGTTCGTCGTGAGGCCGGTCAGGATGACCGCGATGCCGCCGAAGATCGGCCCAAGCAGCATGATCCGGTGATGGCCGCGACGGTCCGACATGATGCCGAAGACGGGCGACATCAGGAGCTCGGCGGCGAAGAACGTCGCCGTGTACAGGCCGACCACGGAGGCTGGGACGACCGGGCCCCCGTGCTTGGGCAGGTCCGCCAGGTAGAAGGCGAGCATCGCCCCGGTCAGGCCGGTGCTGAAGCGGAGCGTGAATGTCCCGGCCAGAACGGCCCGCAACGAGCGATCCATGTCGCGCAAGCCTAGCGGGTCGCGGCGTGGTGCCGTGCGTGCGCCGCGATGGAGGGCTGGACCCGACCCGTATCATGCCCGCAACGTCCGGCCGATAGACCGCAGGAGGAGCCCGACCTTGAGTCGCGTCGCGATCTTCACCGATTCCGCTTCGGACCTCGAGCTGGCGGAGGCCGCGGCCAGGGGGATCGAGGTCATCCCGTTGCTCGTCACCTTCGGCGCGGACACCTACAAGGCCGGGACCGAGCTGTCCACTGCCGCCTTCTGGGACCGGATGGTGGCCCCCGATGCGCCATTCCCCAAGACGGCCGCGTCATCGCCCGGTGAGTTCAAGGACGCGTACGAGCGTGCCTTCGCGGCCGGCGCGACTGCCATCGTGTCCATCCACGTCTCGGACAAGCTGTCGGGCACCCTCAAAAGCGCCCAGATCGCTCGCGACATGCTGCCCGATCGGGAGATCCACGTCGTCGACTCGCTCGGCGCCTCGATGGCCGAGGGGATCCTCGCCCGAATGGGCGTGGAGCTGGCAGCCGAAGGTCGATCGGCCGCCGAGATCGCGGACATCCTTGAGGCACGGGCCCCGGACATGGTCATGTATGTCGCCCTGGAGACCCTCGAATACCTGAAGAAGGGCGGTCGCATCAGCGGCGCCCAGGCGGCCATCGGGACGCTGCTGTCGGTGAAGCCGATCATCCGCGTCCAGCACGGCATCGTCGAGACGGCCGAGAAGGTTCGCACCCGCTCGAAAGCGCGCGAGCGGCTGATCGAGATGATCTGCGAGCGGCCGATCGAGCGACTGTCGATCCTGCACACCGTCAGCCCCGACATCGAGGCGTTCCGGGATCAGGTCCTGGCGCGCGTCCCGGACCTGGATCCCGCCGCGGTCACCATCGAGCTGGTCGGGCCGTCGGTCGGCCCGCACCTGGGGCCCGGCTGCGTCGGGGCAGCGGTCCTCTATCGGGGGTAGGCAGGGGAGGTTGCGACCAGGTTGCGACAACGTTGTGCGACGGTACCGCCTGCCGGCGCATGACGCTCATCTGGCGGTATACTCCCGGCTGCATGAGTCGCGCGTCGTCGGTCACCAACGGTCTCATCGGACTGGCCGACGCGCCCCGTGGGGTCGTCCGGGAGACGACCCACACCGATGAGGTGGCCCGAAGGGTCCACCCACCCCGGAGGTTCTCCAGTCCATGACCACCGAGCATTTGGCCGCGCCCATCAACGCGTGGGCCGTTGCCCAGAGCCAGTTCGACCTGGCGGCTGAACGCCTGGATCTCGATCCTGGGATGCGGCTCGTCCTGCGCGAACCGCGTCGCGAGTTCACCGTCCATTTCCCCGTCCACATGGACGACGGGTCCGTCAAGGTCTTCACCGGCTATCGCGTCCAGCACAACCTGGGTCGGGGTCCGGCCAAGGGCGGCATCCGCTACCACCAGGACGTCTCCCTCGACGAGGTCAAGGCCCTTGCGATGTGGATGACCTGGAAGTGTGCGGTCGTCGGCATCCCGTACGGCGGCGGCAAGGGCGGCGTCATCGTCGACCCGAAGCAGCTCAGCCAGAAGGAGCTGGAGGGCCTGACCCGGCGTTTCTTCACCGAGATCGAGATCCTCGTCGGCCCCGAGAAGGACATCCCGGCGCCGGACGTCAATACCAACGCCCAGATCATGGCCTGGATGATGGACACCTACTCCATGCACGCCGGCTACACGGTCCCGGGCGTGGTGACCGGCAAGCCGATCAGCCTGGGCGGCTCGGAGGGCCGCCACGAGGCGACCGCGCGCGGCACGGTCTTTTGTATCGTCGAAGCGACCCGCCATCTGGGGATGGAGCTCCCGAAGGCCCGCGTCGCGATCCAAGGCTTCGGTAACGCCGGATCCATCGCCGCGCGGCTCATCGCGCTGGAAGGGGCGACCGTCGTGGCCGTCTCCGACTCGACCGGTGGGATCCACGCGTCGGGCGGCCTTGACATCGCCAGGGTCGTCGCATGGAAGAGCGAGCACGGCACCGTGCAGGGGTTCCCGGGCTCGACCGACATCAACAACGCCCAGGTGCTGGAGGTCGACTGCGACATCCTCATCCCGGCGGCGCTGGAGAACCAGATCACCGAGCGCAACGCCGGCAACATCAAGGCTCGGCTCATCGCCGAGGCCGCGAATGGGCCGACGACGCCGGAAGCGGACGCGATCATGTTCAAGAACGGCAAGTTCATGATCCCGGACATCCTGTGCAACGCCGGCGGCGTCACCGTCAGCTACTTCGAGTGGGTCCAGGACCTCAACCGGGATCACTGGAGTGAGAGCGTCGTCAACGCCAAGCTCAAGGAGATCATGGTCAAGGCCTTCTCGGAGGTCCTCGCGGTCGCCCGCCGGGAGCAGTGCAACATGCGCACCGCGGCCTACCTCCTGGCCGTCAAGCGCGTCGCCGACACGATGGAGCTGCGCGGCCTCTACCCGTAAGCCGAACTCACCAGTCGCACAGCCGAAGCCTCGACCATCGGTCGGGGCTTCTTCAGGCGTGGCGGATCTGACGTTCCCGCCATGTACGCACCTGGTTCGTGTCAGCAGGGTGTTCGGTTCGGGATCTCTGGCCGTTTGAGCGCGACACGACCCGGGACCAGGCTTCCGGACGGCCTTTCCGTCGCCCAACACGAAGGTCATGCGTATCTGGCAGGCACCTACCTCTTGGGAACCGCTCGCCACATCGAACTGACCCGCGCCTCGTCGAGGACCGCGCTGAATCCACCATCGGTCACGAATCCCTGGCGGTGGTAGCGATGGTCGTTCGCCGGGTTCGTGGACTCAAGGTACGTTGGGACACCCTTGGCGTCCCACTGCGCGAGGTCGTCCGCGAGCAGGCGCTGGCCGACACCCTTCCCGCGATGGTCGGGATGCGTCGCGAGGATGCTCAAGTAGTAGTGCGGCGGCCGCCCGGCACGACTGGCCTCGAACCGCCTGACGAGCTCGTCCATCGCCTCGGCATGCCTGGGCGACAGCGAGTCGTGGACGAGGCGCTCCAGGACCGCCTCCTGCTCAGGCGTGAACTCCGACCCACCGGGTGGGACCCAGACGGCGATGGCGCCGCGATCCTCGAAGATGCGGACGGTCCCATAGCGGAACGGCCCCTCGACCGATGTCCGCCACCACGTTGCGTGGTGGTCCGACCTTCTGTCCGACGCGCGCAGGGCGACCGACCAGATCGGGTCGTCGAGGAACGCCGCCTCGAGCACCTCGGCGGCATAGCCGATCTCGTCGGCCACGATGGGTCGCGATGCCAAGGTCCACCTCCTGGTCACCGGCACTGTACGAGGTCCGCCGTGGCGTCGTCCGCCGGCGGCGCGTGCACGGCATGACCGTATGAGACACGCTGGATGCCGTTCGTTGCCGGATGGGGCACGGGAGACACCTGGCGGCGATCGAGGGGCCGATCAGCGTCGATGCGGGTCATGTCGCGCGCCGGTGAGCCAAGGAACGGCCGATGTTGGCCGATATGGTCGTGTGGTGACCCGCGACTCGTGGCGCGACCCAGACCGCGACCCGGCCCGCTTGCCCGCACGACACACCACGCGTCGACGCGGCGCGGGCCGGTGCTACCATCCCGGGCATGCTGGACCACGAAGAGAAGTTCCTGTTCAAGGAGGAGATCCTCCACCTCGCCAACGCGGTCGCGGAGCCGGGCATCCTCGACAATGTCGAGGACCTGCTGACGGACGTGATCACGAGTCCGCGCTTCGACTCCGAGGTGTTCACGCTGGAGCGCAGCCTCCAGGTGATGCTCGGGCCGCGCGCCGGCACGACGCTGGTGGGACTGCTGACCGTGGCGCCGGAGGTCTTCGACGAGGTCGCCGAGGTGCGCATCCCGTCCGAGGTACACGAGCGACTGGTCGCCTGGCGAGCGCGGTTCGGCCTGGCCATCGACAACGCTCTGAACTTCCTGAACAACCCGGACGGCATCCAGGGGCACAACTTCGCGACCCAGGTCGCGCATGTCGACGATCGGCGCGTCCTGCAGGGCCGGCTGACCCTGGTCCGCTACAACAACGAGCCACAGTTCTTCGTCGCCGATGCCAGTGTCTTCCTCGGTCTGATCGTGGATGTCATGGAACGCCTGGGGCCGTACCTCGAGCCCGACGCTGTCGACGAGGAGACGCTGACCCGGCTGCGCGACGCGGTCGCCCAGATCGAGCGCAAGACCGCCACCCACGGCTGATGGCCGACGCGGGCTCGATCCCGCGGCATCGGCCCACCGCCTGACGATGCGCCACATCTACCTCGCCGCGACCGGTCAGAACCGCGGCAAGACCACGGTCAGCCTCGGGGTCATGGACGGCTTCGCCCGGCGCGGCCTGTCGAGCGGATTCATGAAGCCCGTCGGCCAGCGGACGATCATCGAGGAAGGCGTGCCCGCCGACGAGGACGCCGTCCTGATGAAGAGCGTCTTCGGCCTCGCCGAACCGCTTGCCCGGATGAGCCCGGTCCACATCCCCCGCGGATTCACCCAGGCGTACATCGAGGGGCGCGTCGTGGAGGACCTGCCGCAGCGGATCCGAGCGGCCCACGAAAGCTTCGCCGACGAGCGCGACATCCTGCTGATCGAGGGTACCGGGCACGCAGGGGTCGGCGCGGTCGTCGGCCTCTCGAACGCAGTGGTCGCCGCGATGCTGGGCGCGCCGGCGGTCATCGTGTCCGAGGGCGGGGTCGGCCGACCGATCGACGAGATCGTCCTCAACGCCGCCCTGTTCGAACGGCATGGCGTGCAGGTCGCGGGTGCCATCGTCAACAAGGTGGACCTCGACGCCAAGCCTGGACTCGCGCAAACACTGGAGCAAGGGCTGGCACGACACGGTATCCCGTTGCTGGGCGTCCTGCCCTACCGGCCCATCCTGTCGAACCCGACCCTGGCGATGGTCCTCGAGGGTGTCCATGGCGAGACGCTGCATCCGGGTCCGGACCTGGACCAGGTCATCGGCGGGGTCGCGATCGGGGCGATGGAGCCCGAGCACATGCTCCAGCGCATCGGCCCGAACAGCCTCGTCATCGTGCCGGGCGACCGATCCGACGTCATCGAGGCCATCGTCCGGGTGCACGGTGCGGGGGAGGGAAGCGGCGCCATCGGACTGGTCCTGACCGGCGGCTACCCGCCGAGTGACGCCATGATCGGGGCGATCCGGGGTGCGGACCTGTTCGCCACGCTCGTGCCCGAGGACACCTACGTAGTCGCATCGGCGATCCACGACCTGTTGGTCAAGACCCACCCCGCGGATGCCGGCAAGATCGCCGAGATCAAGGCCCTCGTCTGGGAACACCTGTTCATCGACCGGATCCTGGCGGTCGCGACGGAGGTCAGCTCGCCGGGCTGACCCGAACGGGCGCCGGTCGGGCGACGGCGACCGCGATGATCCCGGCGCCCACGACCGACACGCCGGCACAGATCAGGAACAGGCCCGGGATACCGATGGCCGCTGCGATGGCCCCGCCCAGGGTCGACCCGATGATCGTGGCCAGACCGGATCCGGCGGTGAGCAGGCCCTGGGCGGTCCCGCCGGTCCCTGCCGGCGCGCGACCTGCCAACACCGTGACCCCGCCGACGAAGACGCCGGCGAACCCGATCCCTTCCAGCGGGGCGATGGCGATGAGCACGACCGGATCCGTGGCGAGCGCCGACAACGCCGTCCGAATGGCGAACGCCAGCGCGCCGACTATCAGCAGCCGTTCCGCTCCGAAGCGCTTCGCGAGCCGCGGGAAGCTGTACATGATGGGGACCTCCACCATGGCCCCGATCGCCCAGGCCAGGCCGACCATGGAGCCGGTCCCGCCGATCGCGATCAGCTGGATCGAGTAGAACGTGTTCGTCCCGGTCAGGGCGGCCCATACGACCACGAACCCGGCGAGAAGGATCGGCACGCCCGGCACCGCCAGGATCTCCCGCACACCGTTGCGCAGGCTCACCGAGCGAGGGCCACCGCGCCGCGGGATCTTCGCCGTGACGGCGATCGTCAGCGCCAGCAACGGGATGTAGATCCAGAACAGCGACCGCGGGCCGTTGGCATCCAGGATGAGCCCGACGAGCAGGGTCGCGATGACGAATGACAGGGACCCGAACGCCCGGACCTGGCCGAACCGGTTGCGTGCCGCGGGCCCCAGGGTTTCGAGTGTCCTCGCGTCCAGCATCGGCGACACGCCGGCCAGCCCGACGAACCAGACGACCGACGCGATCAGGATGGCCTCGAAGCCACCGGCCAGGTAGACGATCAGGGCCCCGACGGTCGCGATCGCGGTCGCCAGCGGCAGGGCTGCTTGCGAACGCGGGAACCGATCCGACAGGCCACCCCACATAGGCGCGACGACCAGCATCGTGGCCGCCTGCACGGCGACCAGGATGCCGATCTGGTCGAGCGGTAGACCGATGGAGCTGTAGAACACCGGCAGGAACGGGTAGGCCGCCCCGAGGGCCGCATAGAAGGTCAGGTACGCAGCGAGGATGCGGACGCCTGCGACCAGCACCCTCAGCGATCCAGGGTGGCGTCGGTCAGTGCTTCGTTGTCGATGAGCCGGGTCGTCCCGAAGCGGACGGCCAGCGACAGCAGCGCTGGGCCGGCGATCTCATCGAGCTCCCGCAGCGTATCCCCGTCGGCGCACGACACGTAGTCGATGTCCGCGAGTGGCTCGCGCGCGATCTCGGTGCGGACCATCGCGCGTAGCGTGTCGGCGTCGCGCTCACCGTCGGCCCACCGATCGCGGGCCAGCACCAGCGCCTCGTGCAGGATCGGGGCGGCCACACGTTCGGCCCGGCTCAGATGGACGTTTCGCGAGGACATCGCCAGGCCATCCGCTTCGCGGATCGTCGGACACGCGATGACCCGCGTGGGGATCGCCAGGTCGTGAGCCATCCGGCGGATGACCATGACCTGCTGGGCGTCCTTCTGGCCGAAGTAGGCGCGCTCGGCCCGGACGAGGCCGAACAGGATGGCCACGACCGTCGCGACGCCGTCGAAGTGGCCCGGTCGAGCCGCCCCCTCGAGCGGTCGCGCGATCGCGCCGACCGAGACCATCGTGTCCGACCCGGGTGGGAACACGTCATCCACCGACGGGGCAAAGACCAGGTCGACGCCCTCAGCCTCGCAGATCGCCAGGTCGCGCGCCTCATTGCGCGGGTAGCGCGTGAAGTCCTCGGCCTCGCTGAACTGGCGCGGGTTCACGAAGATCGAGACGACCGTGGTGGCGTCAGTGGCCCGCGACTGCCCGATGAGGGCGCGGTGGCCGTCGTGTAGCCAGCCCATCGTCGGGACCAGGCCGACCGGTCGATCTGCCGTCGCGAGGGCGTCGCGAAGCTCGGCCCGAGTGCGAAGGATGCGGGTCAAGGTCCGGTCTGGCCGGGCTAGAGGTCCCGGTCCAGCGGGATCCCGCCGATCGGGATCGTGCCGCTCGCCCGGTCCGGGATGCCCCGGCCAAGGACCTCGTCGAGGACCGCATCGTCCATCTGCGTCGACTCAGCGTCGCCAGGGAACGTCCCGGCCGTCACGTCGGCGGTGTATGCGGCGGCCGCATCCCGGATGGCCTGGCCGACCTGCGCGTACGGCCGTGCGTGGCGCGGGATGAAGTCGCCCAGCCCGATGAGGTCCGTGACGACCTGGACCTGGCCACTGCAGCCGGCTCCGGCACCGATGCCGATCGTTGGGACGTGCAGCCGCTCCGTGATCGCGGCGGCGAGCTGGGCCGGCACGAGTTCCAGCACGATCGCGAACGCGCCCGCCTCCTGGACCGCCTGCGCGTCGGCGATGAGCGCCCGCGCCTGCTCGCGACTCTTGCCCTGGACGCGGACCTTGCCGATCGTGTTGATCGCCTGCGGCGTGAGGCCGATGTGGCCCATGACCGGGATCCCGGCACGGACCAATGTCTCGATGACCCGGGCGCTGCGTATCCCACCTTCCACCTTGACCGCCTGGGCTCCGGCCTCGCGCAAGAAGATGCCCGCGTTCTCTGTCGCCTCGTCGGGCGTGGCGTAGGACAGGAACGGCATGTCGGCGACGACGAGCGCTCGCTTCGCGCCGCGGACGACGGCTTTCGTGTGATGGACCATCTCGGCCATCGTCACGCTGACGGTCGTCTCGTAACCCAGCATCACCTGGCCGACCGAGTCGCCGACAAGGAGCAGCGGGATGCCCGCTTCATCCAGGATCCGGGCGGTCGGGAAGTCATACGCCGTTAGCATCGGGATGCGCGCGCCGTCGGCATACAGCTTGGCGATGTCGAGGACGGTCAGGCGACGGGGCATATCGGTGGTGGCGCTCATGCCGGCTCCAGATCGTGGGATGGACTGCCGGAAGTCTGCGCGGCTGCGTCGCGCGCGTCCAGCGCGGTCGCGACCCGGTCCAGGATGTGGTCCGCCACGGCGCGCTTGCTGAGCACCGGCAGGGCCTCGCGACCGCCGTCGCGATCCAGCAGTTCCACCCGGTTGGTGTCCGTCCCGAAACCGGACCCTGCTTCCGTGACGTCGTTGGCGACCAGCAGGTCCACGCCCTTGCGCCGGAGCTTGCCGGCCGCCCGATCGAGCGATCCCGTCTCGGCCGCGAAGCCGACCAGGTAGGGCTGTGGCTCCACCGGATCGCGCTCCTGGTCGTCGTTCGCGTCCTGGCCGTGCACGATACGGGCGATCTGCTTGAGGACATCCGGCGTCGGCTCGAGCTCCAGGGTCATCCGCGAGCCCCGCTCCAGCTTCCTGTCCTCCGACCGGCTGGGCTGGAAGTCCGCGATGGCCGCGGCCATGACGAGGGCATCAAAGCCGGCCGCCTGCGCCTCGGCATGGGTCAGCCGCAGGAGCGCGGCTCGCATGTCGGCGGTGGACTCGACGCGGACGACCGTCGCGCCCGTGGGCAGCGGCACCTCCACGTTGGCCGCCACGAGCGTCACCCGGGCTCCCCGGTCCAGCGCAGCCTCCACGAGCGCGACGCCCATCTTGCCCGTCGAGCGGTTGCCGATGAAGCGGACCGGGTCGATCGCCTCGCGCGTCCCGCCGGCGGTCACGACGATGTGGCGGCCCTCGAGGTCGGCGTCGCGGGCAGGTCCTGTGAGCGGCGGACGTGCGGCTGGATCCTGTGCGCGGATGGGACGGTCCATCACGGCTGCGACGACGGCGTCCACGATCGCGTCGATCTCCGCGAGCCGACCGACGCCGGTCTGGCCGGATGCCAGCGGTCCGTCGCCCGGGGGCACGATGCGATACCCGAAGGCATCGTGCAGGCGGGCCGCGTTGTCCCGCGTCGCCGGGTGGGTCCACATGTCGCCGTCCATCGCCGGGGCGACCACGACCGGCCCAGGGAAGGCGAGGCAGGTCGCCGTCACCACGTCACCGGCCAGGCCGTTCGCCATCGCGCCCAGCCAGTGGGCGGTCGCCGGCGCCACGACGATCGCATCCACCGTGTCGGCGACCACGATGTGCCCGATCCGGCCGTCCGGCAACAGGTCCATGAGATCCGTCTCGACCGGGTGACGTGACAGGGCGGCGAACGTCAACGGACCCACGAACCGGGTCGCCGCCGGGGTGAGCATCACCGAGACGTCGGCGTCCTCCGCGCGCAGGGCCCGCAGCAGTTCCACGGCCTTGTACGCGGCGATCGAGCCGGTGACGCCCAGCCCGATGAGGCGACCCGCCAGGCGCCCGTCGGGAGGCCCGTCCGGCTGCTGGTGCGTCATGCCATCCCCAGGTCCAGCGGGACCCCGCCGGCGATCTCCGCGTGGATGATCGCGAGGCCCTTGAGCGTGAGGTCCGGATCGACGTGGTCCACGCCCTCGAGCGCGCGGGCCCATGGCGCGGCGGACAGACCGCCCGTCAGGATCGCCAGCACGGCGGCCGGTTCGACACCGGAGGTGTCGGCGAGTTCGATCCGGATCCGGCCGAGGAGGCCGGACACGAGCGCCTGGTAGCCGAAGATCGTGCCGGACTGCATGGCACTCACCGTGTCCCGCCCGATCGCCCGATCCGGGGCGCGCAGCTCGATCCGGGGCAACTTGGCGGTGCGGGCCGCGAGGGCCTCCAGCCCCAGCTCGAGACCGGGCGCGATGGCCCCGCCGACGTACGCGCCATCGGTCGCCACGCAATCGAAGGTCGTCGCCGTCCCGAAGTCCACGACGACCGCGGGCGTCCCATAAAGGCGCTGCGCGGCAAGCGCGTTCACGAGACGGTCCGCGCCGACGTCGGCCGGCCGATCCGTGCGCACGGCGAGCGGCACGGTCCCGGCACTGGCGATCAGGAGCGGCTGCCCAAGGCGGGCTGCGACGGCCTCGACGGCCGCCGTAATGGAGGGAACGACGCTGGCCATCGAGATGGCGCTGATGTCGCCGAGCGTGGCGCCATCCAGGCGCAGCAGGCCGTCGAGGAGCAGCTCCAGTTCGTCGGCGGAGGCCCGTGGCGCGGTGGCCGCGCGACGGGTCGCAACGAGCGCGCCGGCTCGGAACGAGCCGGTCGTCAGATTGGTGTTGCCGATGTCGAGCGCGAGGAGCATGGACGCGATGATACCCGTCGCATCGGGCGCTGCCGTGCGGTACCATCCGACGCGTCCCCGTCCGCAGGTCCTCGCCCCAGGAGACCCCGATGTCGACCCCCGCGGCGAAGTTCTTCGTGAACCAGGGCGTCGTCTCCAGCCGGTCGGACATGCTCCACCTGCTTCGGCCGTTGCTCAAGCAGACGGTGACCTACCGCTACCTGCGCGGCCGTGAGGTCATCTCGCACGGGACGGGCTGGGTCGAGCGGATCGTGGTGGATGCGGACGACATCTCCACGTACTTCACGCCCCTGGCGATCACCCTGAACATCGACTCGTTCGAGCACCTCGAGTTCGAGACGCGGCCGGACCAGCTGCTGGTGTACACCCTGGTCCAGGGCGATGAGCGGGTCATCGTGGAATTCGCCCCGATCGGTCAGTCCGGCGAGGACCACTCGCCGTTCGCGCCGCGCCAGCTCGAGTTCGACACGAGCGAGTTCGTCCAGATGGAACTCCTCGGCATGGAGTCCCGCGAGGAGGACTGAGCGCGCAGCGCTAGTCGTGGTTCCCGGACACGTTGTCGACCTCGCTCCGGCGCGCCTCGCGGTCCTGCGAAGACCGTGATCTGCGCGGGTTCCTCGTGAACCTTGACGATCGCGACGTTGGATGTCGGATCCGGCCGGTGGCCATGCACGTTCGCCACGATCGCGGTCCTTCCAGGACCGGAGCGGTCGCCACGCCGCCAGGCCTGTGCAGGACCACGGCGCGGCCCCGCCCGGACTGAGCGGTGCCTCCAGTCCCAGAGGTCGATCTGCGGCAGCCCGGCGCTCCCAGCGTCCCGTTCAGGTCGGCGCTGTCATACGCGTCGTGGGTGAAGACCCGCTGGAGGACCGAGCCCCGAAGATGCACCCAGTCGTCGCCGAACTCCGGGCGACGGAGCTCCTCGTCGAGCATGTCCCACGTCCAGCGGTCCAGGCAGGTCTCGGCGATCCGGAAGGTCGACTGGAGGGCCTCCACCAGGTCCTCGGCGCTCAAGTCCTCCACGCGGCTTCGTTTCCCTCTTGCAGCCGGGCCTTTGCGTCAGGCGCCGCGTTCGCCTCTGACGTACGGCCGGCCCAGCGCGGCGGGGGCGC
This sequence comes from Candidatus Limnocylindrales bacterium, assembly GCA_046593725.1. Lineage (GTDB taxonomy): Bacteria > Chloroflexota > Limnocylindria > Limnocylindrales > CSP1-4 > SPCO01. The sequence goes on along the minus strand of JBKJQY010000080.1, from coordinate 18,511 downwards.
CCATCCGCTTGCGCGCGGCACTGCGCGACCCGAGGACGACCATGAAGATGACCATCAGGTACGGCAGCATCCCCAGGAAGAACGTCGCCGAGCTACCCGCCCCGAACGGGTTATCGAACCAGAGCAACGTGCCGAGGCCCTGGATGTCCACGGTGAGCCGGAAGATCGCTCCGAACAACAACGCCCCGAAGGCGGCCCGCAGGGGACTCCACTGCGCGGCGATCACGAGCCCCACCGCGATCCAGCCCTTCCCGTTGACGGTCTGATCGCCGAACCAGCCCGGTGACACGGCCAGCGTGATGGTGGCACCCGCCAGGCCGGCCAGCAGCCCGCCGACGAAGACATAGCCGTACCGCGTGAGGTATACGCCGATGCCCTGGGCGTCAGCGGCAGCCGGGTACTCGCCGACCGCCCGCAGGTGCAGGCCGGGCCGCGTCCTGTTGATCCAGAACCAGGACGCCGGGACCAGCAGGTAAACGATGTAGGCCAGGACGCTCTGCTTCGTGAAGAAGATCGGGCCAAGGAGGGGCAGCTCCGACAGGCCGGGGATCGTCCACACGGGCAGTAGGGTGATGGATCCCGTGGACGACAACCCTTCGCCAAGGACGCGTGCCAGGCCGGTCCCGAGGAACGTGAGGGCCAGCCCGGAGACGACCTGATCCGCCCGCAGATGGATGGTCATGACCCCATGGAGCAGGCTCAGGGCGCCGCCGGCCGACATCGCCGCCACGACGCCCAGCCACGGGTTTCCCGTGGCTGCGGCCGTCGCGAACCCAGCGACCGCCCCGATCAGCATCATCCCCTCGACGCCCAGGTTCAGGACACCGGACCGCTCGGCGAAGATCTCGCCGATGGCCGCGAACAGGATGATCGTGCCGCTGGTCACGCCGGCGGCCAGGATCGTCGTCCAGTCCATCAGGCGGTCACCAGCTGACGTTCGAAGCGGATCCGATAACGGACGAGCAGGTCGGCGCCGATCAGGCAGAACAGGACGATGCCCTGGACCATCGCCGGGACGCCCGACGGCTGGATCTCGCGGCCCGCGAGGATCAGCCCGCCGAACAGGATGGACGCGACGATGACCCGGAACGGTCCGAACCGGGCGAGGTACGCGATGATGATCGCGGTGAAGCCGTAGCCGGGCGAGATGCGGTCCTGCAGTCTGTGCACGACCCCGGTCACCTCGCTCATCCCGCCGAGGCCGGCGAGCGCTCCGCTGATGACGAAGACGATGAGGATCTTCCGAGCGATGTCGATGCCCGCATAGCGCGCGGCCCGGGGGTTGTCGCCGATGAGCTTGATCTCGTAGCCCCAGCGGGTGCGCTCCAGGGCGACCCACATGATGGCCGCGATGACGATCCCGAAGATCAGGCCAAGGTGGACCGTGAGGCCACCCAGGATCGGGAACTGCGCCGCAAAGTCAGTCAGGCGAGGCAGCCAGGCCTCCGGCGGGAACTTCTCCGTCTGCTGGAAGCCGCCTTCGCTCCACGGCCCGAAGACCCAGAACTGGATCCACGACAGCGCGACGTAGTTGAGCATCAGGCTGGTGATGATCTCGTTGACTCCAAGCCGCGCTCGCAGGATGCCTGGGATGAAGCCCCACGCCCCCCCGGCCAGGGCCCCGGCCAGCATCATCGTCGGGATGACGACGATCGCTGGTGTCCCGGCGGGCAGGATCGGCAGGAGGACCACGGCACTGGCGCCCCAGGCGCCCAGCAGGAACTGCCCTTCAGCGCCGATGTTCCAGAGCCGCATCCGGAAGGCGAGCGAACAGGCAAGCCCGGTCAGGATGAGCGGCGTCGCCTTCACGAGCGTGTCCGACCAGGCGCCGAGGCTCCCGAACGCAACCTCGGCGATGTGCAGGAATGCCCGGATCGGGTCGCCGCCGACGGACCACAGGACGATGCCGCTGAGGATGAGCGCGACGACCACGGCAACCAGCGTCATGAGCGGCGAGAACCAGCGGGGGGCGTCGACGCGTGGCTCGAGCCGGAGGTTCATACGCCACCCGTCATGAGCAGGCCGATCTTGTGGATGTCGGCGGTCGCCGCATCGAACGATCCGGCGATCCAGCCCTCGTACATGACGTCGACCCGGTCGGCCAGGGCAAGGATCTCGTCGAGATCCTCGCTGATGAGCAGGATCGCAGTCCCCTCAGCGCGCCGCTGGAGCAGGATCCGGTGGACCGCCTCGATCGCCCCGACGTCCAGTCCCCGCGTCGGTTGAGCGGCGATCACGACCTTCGGTCCGGCCTCGATCTCGCGCGCGAGGATGAGCCGCTGGAGGTTACCACCAGAGAGGAGGCGGGCCTGCGTGTCGATGGACGGCGTGGCGATCCCGAAGGATGTCCTGAGGTTTTCCGCGATCGTCCGCGCCGCGGCATCGTCCATGAACCAGCCACGCGCGACCGGGGGTGACTTGTAGCGCTTCATGATCAGGTTGTCCGTGATGGACAGGTTGGGCGAGCTGCCGACTCCGGTCCGGTCTTCCGGGACGTGGGCGACGCCGTGGCGGATGGCGTGGCTCGCCGAGCGGTTCATGACCTCCACGCCACTGATCGTCACGCTGCCGCCGGTCGCTGCGCGCATCCCGGTGATGACCTGGGCGAGTTCCGTCTGGCCGTTTCCGGCGACGGCGGCGATGCCCACGATCTCCCCGGCCCGCACCTCCAGGGTGGCGCCCTTCAGGGCCGGCAACCCGCGGTCGCCCTCGGCGTGGACGTCCTGGATGGAGAGGACCACGGGACCCGGCTGGAACGGGGTCCGCTCCAGGAGTTCAAGGACCTCACGGCCCACCATCCGGCTCGCGAGGTCCGCCTTGGTCGTGCCGGCGGCGGGGATCCCGGCGGCGGTGACCTTGCCGCGACGCATGACAGTGATCCGGTCCGCGACGGCGAGGACCTCGGCCAGCTTGTGGCTGATGAAGACGACGCTGCGACCGGCATCGGTCATCGCCCGGAGCGTCCGGATGAGCTCGTCCACCTCCTGCGGCGCCAGGACGGCGGTGGGCTCGTCCAGGATGAGGATGCGGGCTCCGCGATAGAGCATCTTGAGGATCTCGACACGCTGCTGCTCGCCGACCGACAGCTGCCAGATCTTGGCGCGAGGATCGACGCGCAGGCCGAACCGGTCCGCGAGTTCGGCGATCTCCGCTTCTGACCGTTTCGGGCGCAGCAGGAATCGGGGCGTCCGCAGGCCCAGCAGGATGTTCTCCGTGACCGTCTGTGAGGGGACCAGCGTGAAGTGCTGGTGGACCATCCCGATGCCGGCGGCGATGGCTTCGCGCGGCGAGCCGAAGGTGACCGGAGCTCCATCTAGCCGGATCTGGCCCGCGTCCGGTCGATACAGGCCGGACAGGATGTTCACGAGCGTGCTCTTGCCGGCCCCGTTCTCGCCCAGCAGAGCGTGGATCTCGCCGATGCGAACGTCGAAGTCGACATCATCGTTGGCGACGATGCCTGGAAAGGCCTTGACGATGCCGTGCGCCTCGAGCGCCGGCACGACGGTGGACGCGGACGCTGCCTGGAGAGGCGCGGGCGCTGGGGACGTCATGCGATCGGTCCCATCGGAGGGAGGGTGAGGCTCACGGCGGGCGACCGTGAGCCTCCGGAACAGCTAGTTGGAGAGCGCGGGCAACTTGGCGGTGATGCCCTCGTTCCACCAATACATGCACGTCTTGCACTCGGAGCCCGGGGCTCCGGGCGGGAACTGATCCAGGTCCGACTGCTCCAGCTTCTGGCCGGCCGGCAGCAGGGTCGCGCCGGTATTGTCGACGATCGGCCCGGCGAAGACGTCGAAGCGCCCGAACCCACCGGCCAGCATCTTGGCGAGCAGGTCCTTGACCGCGGTCACGTCCTTCTCGGGCAGGTCTGCGACGCCCTTGGTCAGGCTCTGGCCGTCCATGAAGCCGTACAGGCCCATGGCCCTGGAGTCTGCATCAAAGTATTCGTAGCCTGCCTTGTACGTCTTGGCCTTGACCTGCTCGGCGATCCGGGCGTATTCGGGGCCCCAGATCCAGTACGGGGCCGTCAGGCACTGGTCCACCTTGCAGGACGATGGATGGTCGTAAGTGACCGCCCACTTGCCCTTCTCCTGGGCCACATCGGCGACAGCGGGGGTGTCGGCGCCGGTGAAGACGACATCCGCGCCACCGTCGAACAGCGAGGCGGCTGCGTCACGCTCCAGCTGTGGGTCGTGCCACGTGTTGATGAACCGGATGTCCATGGTGCAGTTCGGACAGGTGACCTTGACGCCACGCATGATCGCGTTGCCGAGGCGCAGCTCCTCCGGGATCGGGTAGGTGGCCATGTAGCCGATCTTCTCGTTGCCATCCTTGACGGCCCGCGACCCGGCCAGCATGCCGGCCAGATACTTGAAATCCTCCATGGCACCGAAGAAGTTGCCGAAGTTCTTGAAGTTGGACTTGTACCCGGTCAGGTGCAGGTAGGTGATGTTCGGGAACTCCTCGGCGACGGTGGCCATGGGATCCATGTAGCCGAACGACGTGCCGATGATGAAGTCGAAGCCCTTGCGCGACAGGCTGCGGAAGACCTGTTCGGAGTCGGCGCCCTCGGGGACCAGCTCGATGTAGGCCGTGTGGGCGTTCTCGACGTTCTCGCATACGTACTGCAGGCCCTCGTAGTGGGCCTGGCTCCAGCCGCCGTCGTCATGTGGGCCGATGAGGACCATCGCGACATTGAACTTGCCCGCGACGATCTCCGGGATCTGGGGTGCCCCGGCCCCACCACTCGTGCCGGATCCGGCGCAATCGGCGTTGGCGGCGCTTGGTGCGGCGCTGGCGCCGTCGCTTGGTGCGGCACTGCCCGCGGCGCTTGGTACGGCACCGCCCGCGGCGCTCGGGGCGGCGCTGCTGCCGGGGGAGCTACAGGCTCCGAAGAGGATGACGCCTGCCGCCAACAGCGACAGCGACCTGAGACGAGTGGCGGCCATAGGTGATCTCCTCACAGTGGCGTTCGAAGGTGGCCCTCGAACAAGCGGCATCCGCGCCCTCCCGGCGCGCTCGGGGATGCCGACCACCCGGATCCCGGTCCGTGCAGTCGCTCCGGGCAGGATAGCCGACGGCCAGTCCCGGCGGGCGGTCATGGCGGGCGGTCGTCCGCTCGCGATGGGCTACCATCCCCGCGTGTTCGAACGAACCGAGTTGCCGGCTGGGCCGCGTGTCATCACCGCCCGGATGCCCGGGGCGCGCTCCGTCTCCATCGCCGCCTACGTCTTGGCCGGATCGCGCCTGGAAACCGAGGCCGAGGCAGGTGTCGCGCATTTCATGGAACACATCACGTTCAAGGGCACGGCCGCCTATCCCTCGACCCGGGCCATCAGCGAGGCGATCGAGGGCGTCGGCGGGTCGTTCAACGCCGCCACGGACCGGGAATCCACGGTCTATTGGGTGCGCGTCCCGCAGCGCGAGGCCGTTCGTGCGATGGACGTCGTGGGCGAGTTGATCGTCCGGCCCGTTCTCGCCGATCGCGACATCGACAACGAGCGGACGATCATCATCGAGGAGATCCGCTCGTATCTGGACGACCCGTCCGAGTACTGCCAGATGCTGTTCCAGGGCGCGATGTTCGGTGACGGTCCGCTGGGGCGCGAGATCTGTGGCGACGAGGCGGGCATCCGGGCCCTGCCGACGGCCACGATCCGCGATTTCTGGGGTGCGCTGTATCGGCCGGCCAACACCGTCCTGGCCGTCGCCGGCGACCTGCCGCACGACGAGCTCGTAGCGTTGGCGGCCGACGCTTTCGGGACCGGGAACGGCGCCATCCCGGTGGCCGCACCCGCACCCGCCTTGCCTGCGGGACCGCGGTCGCGGTTCGGCAAGCGGTCCACCACGCAGGGCCAGCTCTCGGTGGGTGTCCCCGCCCTGCGTCGCGACCATCCCGATGCCTGGACCCTGGCCGTCTTGAACGCCGTTCTCGGCGATGGGATGAGCAGTCGACTGTTCCTGAGCGTCCGCGAGGCGCGCGGCCTGGCCTATGACGTCTCGTCGGGGTTGATCGACTACGCCGACGCCGGGGCCCTGGAGGTCTCGGCCGGGGTGGATCCGGCCGAGCTCGGCCCGGCCCTGGACGCCATCCTCGCCGAGCTGGCCCGGTTGCGCGACGAACCGGTCCCCGACGTGGAACTGGAGAAGGCCAAGCGTTATCTGGCCGGCGGGATGGAGCTGCGGATGGACGACACCCGTCACGTCGCGTCGTGGATCGGTGGGCAGGAGGCGCTGCACGATCGCGTCCTGGACCTCGACGAGGCCCTCGCCGCGGTGCAGGGCGTGGATGCGGCCGGGATCCAGCGCATGGCAGAGGATCTGTTCCACGACGACCGCCTGCGCCTTTCGGCCGTGGCGCCGGCGCGCTACCTGCGTGGCCTGGAATCGCACCTGCGGCTGCCCGGCTGATGGCAGACCACGCGCACGGCCATGGCGCGACCGCCGCCGAGCGCCGGGTGACGGACCTGACACTCGCTCGATTGCATCTGCGCATCGGTTCGCTGGCGATGGCCCGGTCAGAATTCGAGGGGCTGGCAGGGCGAGGCCCGCTGGACGACGCCGCGATGGTGGACCTCGCCGAGGTCCGCTGGCGCACGGGGGACACCGTGGCGGCGGGTGAGGCTGCAACGACCGTCCTGGAACACGGCGTCGAGTCGCCGACCGCGCTGATCATCGTTGCCGAAGCGGCCGTGGCGATCGGGCGACCAGGCGAGGCGCGGCGCCTGGCGACCCGGGCGATGAGCGCCGCGGGTGGGACGCTGGATGCCCTGTTCGCCGGCATGCCCCGGTCCGCCGTGTGGCCGCCGGACCCGGCCGATCCGGCGCCGCTCGCGAAGACGCTCTTCGGCGAGGACCGCGCGGAGCCGGTCGGCGCTCCAGCCGAGTCCAGATCGGCGGACCAGCGCGCCACCGACCTCCCGGTCGCCGCAGCGGCCGTCATCCACGATCCGACCGCGCCCGGACTCTGGGACGCGCATGCCAGCGAGGAGGTCCGGCTCGCGCCGCTCCAGCCGAGTGAGCTGCTGGATGCCGGCATCGTCGCCATGGGATCCGGCGATATCGAGCGCGCCGCCGCGCTGCTTGGCCTGGCGTTGCGGACCGGTCCCCATCTGGCACCGGCCATCCTCGACGGCACGATCGACGTCACGCAGCCAGCCTTGCTCCTCGTCCGGGGCGATGCGTTCCGATCCGTCGGGTCGGACGCCGAGGCGACGGTGGCGTACGCCGCGGCCGCGCAGGCGCTCGGCGCCGCCGATGATGCCGAAGTGGCCCCCGCCGAGGCGTCCGGGGACTCGCCGGCCCTCGATGGCTCCGTCGTGGACGCCGCGCTACAATCCGGGCCCACCACCTCAGCCCCGCAGTAGGTAGACATGCCCACCCCGGAACGGACCCTCGTCCTCATCAAGCCCGATGGCGTCCAGCGTCTGCTGATCGGGCGGATCCTCGCTCGGTACGAGGAGCGTGGCCTCAAGGTCGTCGGCCTCAAGCTCGCCCAGACGTCACGCGAGCTGGCCGAGCGTCATTACGCCGCCCATAGCGAGCGCCCGTTCTTCGGCAGTCTGGTCGACTTCATCACGTCATCGCCGCTGATCGCACTGGCGCTCGAGGGGCCGAATGCCATCGCCGTGGTTCGGGCGATCAACGGGGCGACCAAGCCGCACGAGGCCGCTCCTGGCACGATCCGCGGCGACTTCGCGCTGGAGACGGCTCAGAACATCGTCCACGCGTCGGACGGCCCCGAGGCCGCCACGACAGAGTTGGGCCTGTGGTTCAGCGCCTCGGAGCTGCTCGATTACACCCGCTCCGTGGATACCTGGGTCCTGCCGCCAGCGGAGTAGTTCCGGCCTCCCGCCGAGGCTGCGCGCGCTTCACCGTCGGTCGTTGCGCCCAGAAGGCCAAACCACCCGCCGCGAACGTTTCTGGGTCCCGAAGACCGCCAGAAGTTCGCCTGGTGACGCAAATGACGCAGATTCTGGCCCTTCGAGGCCAAGCGGGGACGTTTCTGACCCGCACTCCGGGCCGGAAGCGGCGGTTTGTCCTCTCCCGTGCAACGACTGACGAGGGAGGGCTGGCGAGTCCGACCTTCGCCCCGCTCGCCCGCTCAGCCTCGCGTCAGGGCGAGGTCTCGCCCGGGATCGTCTGGGTGGGTGGCAGGCCCGCAGCGGCAGCCGGGCCACCAAACGCCCCGACCGACGTCAGCACGGCCATCACGGCCAGGACGAGCGACGCCAGCGTGAGGCCGCTGACCCGGTTGGCGCGGGCCAGTCGCTGGGCCGACCCCTTGATGTCAGTGAGGTCGGGCGGCGCCCAGTGCGGCCGCCAGTCGACGGCCGGCGCCGAGCGGACATCCAGCCGTCGAACCCCGATCGCCAGCAACCGCCCGTAGTAGAGGATCGGCGCCAGCGTGGCGAGGAACACCAGGCCCTGCGCCGGACCGTCGAGCGCGAGGTCCACCAGGTCCGCCCGTGCTTCGAAGGCGGCGAACCCGGGCAGCCCGATCGAGGCCAGGACGATGGCGAGCAAGCCCAGCGCCAGCATCGGGGATCGGATCGCCCAGCCACGGAGGTCGGATAGACTGCCGGTCCAGAAGGAGTCCCGAACGACTGCCGCCCAGCCCGCGAAGGCGCTTCGAGTGACGACGAACGCGAGGATCCAGGTGCGGCCGGGGGTCCAAGCGGCGGGGTCCAGCGCCGCGAAGGCGAGCATCACGACTCCGGCGTCGCCCACGATCGAATACCCGACGACGTGCTCCAGGTCGTCCTGGATCCAGGCCGCGAACGTCGCGAGCACGATGGACGCGATGGCGATCGCGACGACGACCGCGCGGACCTGGCCAAGGTCGACCGGCAATGGCGCGATCGACGAGTCGACCCAGGCGAGGCCCACGATCGCCAACGACGCCGGACCCCAGGCGATGAGGATCGGGAGTCCGGTCTCTGGGACCGCGTCGGTGAGTCGGCCGACCAGGATGTGGAACGGGATCGCCCCGAAGCGGATGGCGACCGCGAGGGCGAACGCGAGATACGCGAGGCCGAACACGACCGGCTGCGCGACCAGGTCAGCCAGATCCCGCCCGATCCAGGCGGTCGCGGCGATCGCCATCGCGCCGGCGACCACGACCGCACGCAGGTCCCGGACGCCGACGCCCGCGCCGACCCGTCCGCCGGTCGGGACGATGGTGAGCAGGACGCCGAGCATCCCGCCGGCCGTGATGGCGAGGACGGCGATGCGGGGGTCCGGGAGGGAGAGCGCCAGCCCGGCCGCCGCCATCGTCCCGAGGATCACGGCCGGTCCGTCGCGGCGTGAGCCGGCCGCCACCGCCATCAGTGACAGGACGAACCCGGTGGATGTCCCAAGGATCAGGAACAGGCGCAGGTAGGGCGATGAGGCCAGCACGGACCCGCCGACTTCGAGGCGGGTCGCCGGGTCCATCGCCAATGCAGCGCCACAGGACGCCGCCAGGCCGACCAGGCCCACGGCCAGCGCGACCCGCTCCCAGCGCCGCAACAGCAACGCAAAGGTCGTCCCTCCGAACGAGACGACGAGAAAGGCGGCCAGCGTCACGGCCGTTCGTCCGGTCGGTGCGTGGCTCGCGGCTCAGGTCGAAGGTCGGTCCCGCGTCGCCGGCGCGGCGGGAGCTCCTCGGCAAGGGTGAACCCGGCCGTCCCATCAGAGCGGGCCCCCACGGCGAGGACGGTGATCGCAGCGCCAAGGGCGACGGTCGCGCCGGCCGTGATCAACTCGTCCAGCGTGGACGGCGTGCCGCCCAGGCCTACCCGAACCAGGAGGGCACCCTGAAGCAGCAGGCTCAGGCCGACCCCGACCCGTACGACGTCCCGCCCGGTCAGGATCGGGGCGACCGACATCGCCGCCAGTCCGAACCCGACCGCGGACGCCAGGGCAGGTCCGCTGGTCGGGGCGCCCAGGCCATGCGAGGTGTAGCCGACGACCGCGGCAGCGCCCACGACGAGGGCATCGGCGGGCCAGCCCAGGCGCGAGCCACCGGTCATGAACGCACCGTCGCGTACGGGGATCCACAGCAGGTAGGTCGCCAGCGCCGCACCAAGGACTCGCGCGACCAGCCCGCTCGCCGGTGCGATCGGATCGGCCAGGAAGGGTGTCGTCGCGAGGACGATCGCGAGGCTGAGGGCCGCGACCCGCGGGTCGCGAACGAAGACGGCGGCGACGGCCGCGGTCAGGATCGCGATGGCGACGACCGCGAGCGCTGGGTTCATGGCGTGGCGGTGTCGAGCTCCGGATAGGTGGGTGTATGCAGGATCCCGAACGTGTCCAGCGGCCAGTACCGCAGCCACGCCCGTCCGATCACCTGATCCACCGCGACCGGTCCGAATACGCGCGAATCCGCCGAGTTCGACCGGTGGTCGCCCATCAGGAAAAGCTGTCCCTTGGGGATGACCCAGGTGTCCTGGTCGGGTGACGCGAACGTTTCCTGAGGCGTGCCATCCGGCGTATCGGAGAAGACGTACGGTTCGTTCAGGGCGGTCCCGTTGATGAAGACCTTGCCGCCCGTGATCCTCACGGTGTCGCCGCCCTCGCCGATCACCCGCTTGATGAACGGCGTGTCCTTCTCCTGGACCCAGGACGTCGGCGGGTTGAACACGACGATATCGCCGCGCGCATAGGCGTCGACTCTCGGCGTCAGCTTGTCGACCAGGACGTACTGCCCGGGTTCGAAGGTCCGCTCCATCGACTGCTGCTCCACCTTGTAGGGCTGAGCGACGAAGTTCTGGATGACCAGGAAGATGACGAGGGTCAGGGCGAGGGTCTCGACGATCTCGATGAGACAGCCGACGGCGGGTCGTTTGGTCACAAGGCGGGAGTATAGGTGGTGGTCCCCCGGACTGCCGCAGGACGGATGGATGGCCGCCTGGCCCGGACGCCGCCCGGACGCCGCCTGCGGATTGACCCACGCTTTCGCGCCTTGGTACACTCCCGGCTCAGATGCAAGGTCCCAGCCCTTGGTAGATACCGCACGGGACCTGCCGAACCCAAGCCCCTTGGCCCTCTCGCTGTGCGCCGCGTGCCTCGCGCTGGCCGGACCATCGGGCCGATACACCACACGGAGGACTCCACAGACCAGATGGATGCCAGTTCACTTCAGCTGATCATCCTGCCGTCGGGCATCATCGCCATCCTGTTCGCGCTGTACCTCGCCCGCGACGTCCTGGCGCGTGACACCGGCACGCCCGAGATGGTGGCCGTCTCCGACACCATCTACGAGGGTGCGGTGGCGTTCATCCGTCGGCAGTACACGACGATCGCGATCCTGGCCGTCGTCGGCGCGGTCCTGCTCGGGATCCTGATCACGATCATCGAGACCCCGGAAGTCGCCGACGTGCCCACGCTGGCCGGCGCTCCGATCGGGATCATGACTGCGATCGCCTTCATCGTCGGTGCCGCGTGTTCGATGGCCTCCGGCATCATCGGCATGTTCATCGCGGTCAAGGCCAACGTCCGAACGGCCTCGGCCGCGCGGCGTAGCCTCGTCGAAGCCGTCCAGGTCGCGATGCGCGGCGGCGCGGTCTCGGGCTTCCTCGTCGTCGCCCTGTCGCTCCTGGGTGTCTGGGGCATCTTCACCGCCTACTCCACATTCATCGGCGAAGTCACGGTCGCGCAGGCACCGTTCCTCATCGTCGGCTTCGGCTTCGGCGCCTCGTTCGTCGCTCTGTTCGCCCAGCTGGGTGGCGGCATCTACACGAAGGCCGCCGACGTCGGGTCGGACCTCGTCGGCAAGGTCGAGAAAGGCATCCCGGAGGATGACCCCCGCAACGCCGGCGTCATCGCGGATCTCGTCGGCGACAACGTGGGCGACTGCGCTGGTCGTGGCGCGGACCTGTTCGAGTCGACCGCCGCCGAGAACATCGGGGCGATGATCCTGGGCGTCGGCGTGTACGCCATCGCGGTCGCGGCCGGCTGGCCGAATCCACAGGCCTGGATCTTCTTCCCGCTCGTCGTCCGCGCGTTCGGACTCCTGGCCACGATCGTGGCCATCTTCTTCGTCCGCGGCAAGGAAGACGAAGACCCGATGAACATGCTGAACCGCGGCTACTGGGTCACGACCCTGTTGTCCGTGATCGGGTTGGCCATCACGACCAACATCATGATGCAGACTAACGGCGGCACGGGCGTAGGCGGCTTCCCCACCTGGATCTACTTCTTCGCCGCCGGCATCGTCGGCCTCGCCACGAGCGTCGCGTTCGTCTACATCACCCAGTACTACACCGCCGGCAGCTACCGCCCGGTGCGGGAGATCGCCGAAGCCTCCAAGACCGGGCCGGCCACCAACATCATCTCGGGGACCGCGATCGGCTTCGAGACCACCGCCGTGACGGCCATCACGATCAGCATCGCGCTGTTCGTCAGCCACTGGCTGGGCGACCAGGCGAACCTGCTGTCAGCCGATGGCCGCAACGTGGGCGGCATCTTCGGGACCGCCGTCGCGACGATGGGCATGCTCATGACGACGGCCTACATCCTGGCGATGGACACCTTCGGGCCGATCACGGACAACGCCGGCGGCATAGCCGAGTTCAGCCGGATCGAAAAGGGCGCCCGCGAGATCACGGACCGCCTGGATGCGGTCGGGAACACGACCAAGGCCCTGACCAAGGGCTACGCGATCGCCAGCGCATCGCTCGCAGCGTTCCTGCTGTTCAGTGCCTACATCGACAAGGTCAACCTGATCCAGAACCGGCGCATCGACGCCGGCATCCCCGGCGTCGAGTTGCTCGACTCGGTGAACCTGGCCAACGTCAATGTGTTCATCGCCGCGATGATCGCGGCGACCCTCGTGTACTTCTTCAGTTCGCTGGCCATCCGGGCCGTCGGGACCACTGCCCAGACGATCATCGTCGAAGTGCGTCGCCAGTTCCGTGAGATGCCCGGGATCATGGACTACACCCAGCGCCCGGACTACGCCCGGGTCGTCGACATCACCACCAAGGCCGCCCTCAGGCAGATGATCCTGCCGGGCATGGTCGCCGTCGCCACCCCGATCGCCATCGGCGTCCTGCTGGGCGCCGAAGCCGTGGCCGGCATGCTGATGGTCGGCACCATCTCCGGTGTCCTGCTCGCCACCGTCCTCAACAACGGCGGCGGGGCCTGGGACAACGCCAAGAAGTACATCGAATCCGGCAACCTCAAGGACGATGACGGCAACGTCCTCGGCAAGGGCTCCGATGCCCACGCCGCAGCCGTCGTCGGCGACACCGTGGGCGACCCGTTCAAGGACACCGCCGGCCCGTCGCTCCACGTCCTCGTTAAGCTGCTGGCGACGATCTCCCTGGTGCTGGCACCGCTGTTCATCCGGTAACGATCGCCGCGCCTGACGGCGCGAGACTGTGTAGACATCGATGGACAACACCGTCGTCCAGGCCCTGATCATGGGGATCGTGCAGGGACTCACCGAGTTCCTGCCGATCTCGTCGTCGGGGCACTTGATCCTGGTCCCCTTCGTGATGGGCTGGAACGACCCGTTCATCACGTCGCTGTCGTTCAGCGTCATGCTCAACGTCGGCACGCTGGCCGCCCTGTTGCTCTACTTCGGGAAGGACTGGCTGCGCCTTGTCCCGGCCGGATTCGCTACGATCCGCGACCGGTCATTCCGGGACGACCCTGACCGCCGGCTGGCCTGGCTCCTCGTGGCGACGACCCTCCCGGCCGCGCTCGCGGGCTTCGTGCTCAACGACGTCATCGATGAGCAGTTCCATGGGACGGGTGCCGGGACCGCTACCCTTGTCGCGGTCATGCTCATCGTCGGCGCGGCCATCATGTGGACGGCCGATCGGTGGGGCGGACAGTCCCGACGCGTCGGTGATGTGACCTTTCCGATCGCCCTCGGCCTCGGCGTGGCGCAGGCGTTCGCGCTCATCCCCGGGATCAGCCGGTCTGGCGTCTCGATCTCGGCCGGACGCATCGCCGGTCTCGATCGCGAGACTGCTGCCCGGTTCAGCTTCCTCATGGCGGCCCCGATCATCCTCGGGGCGACCCTGTTCGAGATCCGCAAGTTCGCCGCGGGCGACAGTGGGGTCCCGGTCAGCCTCGGACCGCTCGTCGTCGGGATGGCTGCGTCGTTCGTGGCGGGGATGCTCGCGATCAAGGTCCTCCTCGGCTACCTGCAGTCCCACTCGCTCACTATCTTCGTGGTCTATCGCCTGGTCCTCGCCGCGATCATCGTCGCGGTCGTGTGGCTGGGGCGCTAGCGCGGACGGTCGCATGGAGGTCATGAAGCAGGCCCGCCAGCGAGCCATCCGCGATCTGGTCGCCCAACGCCCGATCCGCACGCAGCAGGATCTGGCGGCCGCCCTGCGTGACCGCGGTTTCCGGACCACCCAGGCCACGATCTCGCGCGACGTCGCGGAACTGGGCCTGATCAAGGTGGCCCGGGACGGGCTATCGGTCTATGCCCTGCCGCCCCGACTGGTCGAAGCGGAGACGTCCGGCGAGGACAGGCTACGCAAGCTGCTCGCGGACCTGCCGCTGGAGATCCACGAGGCGGGCCTTCTGCTCGTCCTGCGGACCCTGCCCGGCTCGGCGCACGCCATCGCAGCCGCCCTGGATCGAGCTCGCTGGCCGGAGGTCGCCGGGTCCATCGCCGGTGACGACACCCTGTTCGTGGCCTTGCCCGATCGAGGCTCGCTGCTGCGCATCAAGCAGCGCCTCCTGCGCCTGTCCGAGGGGGTCTGAAGCGGCTCGCTGGGAGCCGTCCGTGCTTTGACACCCACCCGCCGCACGACTACCATTCACGCTCGGCTCGAACTTCAGGTGCGCGGTCACGGACCGCGGCTCGCCTGGAGTTCTTTCCTTATCGAAGACCGCCACCATCGGTCTGCCCACCATCGGACCACCTGCACTGCGGGGGCGCCAGACCGTGAACAACAAGCCCACCTATCTCTCCAAGGAAGGCCTCGACAAGCTCCGTGCGGAGCTGCACGAGATGACCTCGGTCAAGCGGCCGGAGGTCGCCAATCGGATCCACGACGCCAAGGAACATGGCGACCTGTCCGAGAACGCGGAGTACGAGGACGCCAAGAACGAGCAGGCGTTCGTGGAGGGCCGGATCCAGACCTTGGAGGCGCTCATCAAGAACGCCACGATCATCGACGAGCATCACTCGACGGATCACGTCCAGATCGGCTCCACCGTCGCGGTCGAGAGCCCGGACGGCAAGGAGACGTTCACGATCGTCGGCTCCACCGAGGCGAAGCCGGCCGAGGGACGCATCTCGAACGAGAGCCCGGTCGGGCGCGCGCTGCTCGGCAGGAAGAAGGGCGAGAAGATCGTCGTCAAGGTCCCGGCCGGCGACTTCACCTACAAGATCACGGCCATCAGCTGACCCTGGAGTTCCCATGGACTGGGCTGACGAACTAGCGGCATCGGTCAACGGCCACCAGGTCGTCAACGACTCGAAGACCCCGTCCGGCACGGTCCACGTCGGGAGCCTGCGGGGCCCCGTCATCCTGGACACGATCGTCCGAGCGCTTCGGGACAAAGGTGTCGAGACGACGCTGCTGTACGGCGTGGACGACCTGGATCCGATGGATGCCCAGGCCCTCCTGACCCCGGACGCCATCGATCGCGAGATGGGCCGTCCACTGGCGCACGTCCCGGACCCGGCCGGCGACTGCCACGGGAGCTACGCTCGCCACTTCGCGGGCATCTTCATCGAGACGTTCGCGGGCCTGGGGATCCACCCGGATCGCTACTACTGGATGAGCGATATCTACCCGACGGGCGAGCTGGACCCGTTCCTGCGCAGGGCCCTCGACAAGGCGGCACAGGTCCGCGAGATCTACCGCCGGGTGGCCAACGTCCAGCATCCCGACACGTGGCATCCGGTCGGTGTGATCTGCCCGACCTGCGGCAAGGTCGGAACGACGATCGTGACGGACTGGAACGGCGAGCAGGTCTACTACGAGTGCCGCGTGCGCCACGTCGAGTGGGCGACCGGCTGCGGTTCGTCCGGCTGGATCAGCCCGTTCGGGGGGGCCGCCAAACTGCCCTGGAACCTCGAGTGGGCGGCGCAGTGGTCGCTGTTCGGCGTGACCATCGAACCAAACGGCAAGGACCTCTCGACCGCGGGTGGCTCACGCGACCGCAGCGATGTGATCGCCCGCGAGATCTTCGAGCGTGAGCCACCGCTCAACGTCCCATACGAGTTCCTCAACATCGGTGGCAAGAAGATGTCCACGTCAAAGGGACGCGGCGCTGCCGCCCACCAGATCGTCGAGGTCGTTCCGCCCGAGCAGCTGCGCTTCCTGTTCCTGCGGCCGCGACCGAACCATGCCATCGAGTTCGACCCGAACGGTACGGACGCCATCCCGCGCCTGTTCGACGAGTTCGACCGGTACGCCGCGGCGACCGCTGGTCGTGACGTCAAGGGCGACATCCCGCATGGCTTCGATGCGACGTTCCGCTACGCCCTCCTTGATCCGCACGCCGACTGGGAGACTGAGGCCGCCGCATTCCGCCCGGCATTCGCGCACCTGGCGGTGCTGCTCCAGATCCCGGGCGTGGACGTCGTCGAGAGCGTGACCGCAGAGAAGGGGAGTCCCTTGACCGAGCGTGAGTCCGCGCTCATCGCGGAGCGCATCGCGGCCGCCCAGGGTTGGCTGGAGAGCTACGCGCCTGAGCGGTCGCTGCTCGCGGTGCGCCGAGATGGCTTGCCGGCCGAGGCAAACGCCCTGGAGGCGGACCAGCGCGCATACCTCGGGGCGCTCGCGGATGCCGTCACGGCCGGGGCCCCGAGTCCGGCGTCGGGCGACGCGTGGCAGACCGCGATCTTCTCCGCCGCGGCCGACCGGGCGCTTCCGCCGGGTCGCGCCTTCGCCGCCCTCTATCTCGCGTTCCTGGGACGGACCAACGGCCCGCGAGCCGGCTGGCTGCTCGCAAGTCTGCCTGCCGACTTCGTGGTCGAGCGGCTGCGTGAGGCCGCGGCATGAGCGTCGGACTGCAGCGACTGCGCGATGAACCGGATGTCATCCGGGACGGCGCGGTGCGCAAGGGCGAGGACCCCACCCTCGTGGATCGGGCGATCGAACTGGATACCGACCGACGTCGGCTGCTCGGTGAGTCGGAGACCCTGAAGGCCGAACGAAATGCGATCTCGAAGCAGATCGGCCAGGCGATCCAGGGCGGGGCGTCGCCCGACAGCGCGGAGATCAAGGACCTGCGCTTCGTAAGCGAGCGGGCCGGCGAGAACATCGACCTGGCGACCGTGGCCCTGAACGGCGTACAGGCGGAGCTGGATGACCTGCTCCTGCGCATCCCGAACCCCCCCGACCCGGACATCCCGGTAGGCGGCGAGGAGGCCAACGTCACCATCCGGACCTGGGGCGAACTGCTGGCCCACGAGGAGCCGCTCATCGGCGAGGTCGGGGCGGAAGCACCGGTTGCCGGAGCGACGTGGACCCGCAAGCCGCACTGGGAGATCGGCGAGACGCTGGACATCCTGGACAACGTCCGTGGCGCCAAGATCGCGGGCTCCGGGTTCCCGGTCTACAAGGGCGCCGGGTCGGCGCTCCAGCGCGGCCTGATCAACTGGTTCCTGGACGTTCACACCCGCGAGAACGGGATGACCGAGATCTGGCCGCCGGCCGTGGTCAACGCCGCCAGCGCGACCGGCACGGGCCAGATCCCGGACAAGGAAGACCAGATGTACGTCGTCACCCGCGACGAGCTGTACCTGGTTCCCACGGCCGAGGTCCCGGTCACGAACCTGCACCGCGACGAGATCCTCGACGCAGCCGAGTTGCCCATTCGTTATGCCGCGTACTCGCCGTGCTTCCGGCGCGAGGCCGGGGCAGCCGGCAAGGACACCCGGGGCATCCTGCGCGTCCACCAGTTCGACAAGGTCGAGATGGTCCTGTTCGAGCGCCCCGAAGACTCGCCGGCCGCCCTCGAGTGGATGACCGAGCGGGCAGAGATCCTCCTCCAGCGCCTTGGGCTGGCGTACCGGGTGCTGCTGATGAGCACCCGCGAGATGGGCTTCACTCAGGCCCGCAAGTACGACCTGGAGGTCTGGTCGCCGGGCGTTGAGCGCTGGCTCGAGGTCAGCTCGTGCTCGAACTTCCGCGACTACCAGGCGCGCCGGATGGCGATCCGCTATCGCCCCGACGCCGGCGCCAGGCCGGAACTCGTCCACACCCTCAACGGCAGCGGGCTGGCTCTCCCTCGTGTGGTTGCGGCGATCCTGGAGACCTACCAACATCCCGATGGCTCGGTCACCGTCCCGGAGGTCCTCCGGCCCTACCTTGGTCGCGACGTCATCGAAGCGGCGCACTGACCTCCCGACCAAGGACTTGGCGGTAGCCCCTCGGGCTCAGCGGTCGCCGTACTTCTTGAGCCAGACCTCGTTCGACTGCGTCAGCCAGATGATCCCTTCTACCAACCCGATGATCGCCGGGATGGCGGTCCAGAAGAAGATGAGATAGACGACGCCCATCCTGGTATCCCCAAGGTAGAACTTGTGGATCCCGAGGCCCCCAAG
>JBKJQY010000095.1:0-4489 GCA_046593725.1 Candidatus Limnocylindrales bacterium | reverse complement strand
CTGCCTCCGATGGCCCGGCATTCTTGCCGCGCGTCGGCTGATTGACACCACAGTCGCCGGGGCTACGCTGAGGCCCCGCGGCCTGATCGTGTCCCATCGGATGCCCCGCGGCAGGAGGGCGCCATGCCCAAGTATTTGTTAACCGGCAGCTACACTGCGGAGGGCGCCAGGGGCGTCCTCAAGGAAGGTGGGACCAGCCGGCGGGCCGCCACCGAGAAGCTCATCGCCTCACTCGGCGGGACGATGGAGGCCTACTACTTCGCTTCGGGAACGACGACTTCTACCTGATCGCCGACCTGCCCGGCAACGCCGCGGCCGCTGCCGGCGCGCTGACCGCAGCGGCGTCCGGCGCCATCGGCACCCGGACGATCGTGCTCCTCACGCCCGAAGAGGTGGACGCCGCGACGAAACTCTCACCGAGCTACCGGCCGCCCGGCGGCTGATCGACAGAAGGCTGACGGCCCGGGCGGCCCCGATGGGCGCCCAGGCCGACTTCTCGCGAGTCGACGGGAGCCGGGATTGAGCCGAGATCTGCCCACGACGTCCCGGGCCGATCCCCTGCCACCTCGATCGGGATTTGGATTTGTATGGGTCCGCACGTGCGACTCCTGTCGGGCGCGCCATTGCAACCTTTTCGGGCAGCGCCAGCGCCAATCCGTGCGTGTAGGCCGCCGCCGTGAGGCGAACCCCGACGATCTCGGGACCCGCGATCACGATCCGCTCGTAGATGGCGTGCATCAGGTCTGCCTTCTCCTTCGGTACGTCTGCCTGCTGGACTGACTCGGCGAGAGCACGGAGCCATTCGATGGCGCGCTGTGCCGGGACTCCAACCCCCGACCCCTCGGCGACCGCGTCGCGCGCCTCCCGGAGCGCCTTGAGCCGGGCGAGATAGGCGCCACAGACCGTGCACAGCTTCACCCCCCAATCTTCGGGGGGATGGCTGGCCGGGTCTATTCGCCTGCGGTGCTACGCCTGCGCGGCCAGCACGTAGACCCGTTCGCTTCCTCCGTGGCGCAGGACGGGACCCCTCGTGAAAGGGCAAAGACCAGCAGCCGTCCGCAAGGCATAGCGACGGGAAACTGGGCTACGCCGCCCCGGTCGGTCGACGCGCCCCCAGCGAACCGGCGCCATTCCAATTCGGGAAGCCTCGACGGCGAAGATGGGGCGATCACCCGATGCGCCGGTCGAGCTCATGCGCCCATCCTCCAATGCCAAGGAGGATCCGATGGCGCTTTTCATGGACAGTCACGCGATCGACGGCGGGGTCAGGGCAACCGACGTTGCGGAGGCACACCTCGCCGATCTCATGGTCCAGGAACGGTACGGCGTCCGCTTTCTCCGCTATTGGGTTGACGAGCAGGCAGGAAGGATCTTCTGCCTGGTCGATGCGCCCGATGCCGAGGCAGCCGTCCGCGTCCATCGCGAAGCGCACGGGCTCGTGGCCGAGTCGATCCATCGTGTGGTGGAGGGGATGTGATCAACTCCGCGCCCAGCTGCGCAGGCGGACAAGCGCACAGGCCTGAGAGCCTCGTTGACCGTGCCGTTATCGTTCGCGGATGGCCCTTGCTCGTCCGACACCGCCAGCGCGAGGCGGCCACCAGCTCGTCGAGCGCGACGAAGCGCTCGCTACGCTGAGGCGGTACGTCGATGAGGAGGCCACGGCCATCGGCCGGCTCGTCCTGATCCGGGGCGAGGCCGGCATCGGCAAGACGGCACTGCTGAGAGCCTTCGTGGAGGACTGCCCGCCCGAGGTCGACGTCTTCTGGGGCGCCTGCGATGGCGTGTCGACGCCACAGCCATACGGCCCGTTCGAAGACATGGCAGACGTGCTTGGCCCGGAGTTCCGGCGCCTGCTCGATGGGAATGCGTCGCGAGGCGAGCTCGGTCGCTGGCTGCTGAAGTGGATCGCTCTCGGCCCGCTGCGAGTCCTTGTCGTCGAAGACGTCCAATGGGCCGATCAGGCCACGCTCGATCTCCTGGCCTGGCTTGCCAGACGGATCGAGGCGCTTCCGGTCCTGCTGCTCGTCACGCATCGAGACGGCGCCGGCGACGAACCGAGCGTGGCCAGGATCCTCGGCGGCGTGGCCTCGCTGCCCGCCCTTCGACAGATGCCACTTGAACCCCTCAGTCGGGCGGGCGTCGCTCGTCTCGCGAGCAATGCGGGGGTCGATGCCAACGAGTTGCATCGGATCACCGGCGGCAATCCGTTCTACGTTCACGAGGTCCTGGACGCCGGGCTATCGCGCATCCCGATCTCCGTGCGAGATGCCGTCCGGGCGAGGGTGGCGCAGCTGGACGAGCGCGGGCGTCGGGCCCTGCAGGTCGCGGCAATCCTCGGCATCCGCGCAGAGCCCTGGCTGCTGGCAGCTGTCGCGGGTGAGGACATCCTCGGAGTCGACGACTGCCTGGGCGTGGGCCTTCTGACCAAGAGGGACGGGATCGCCTTTGCCCACGAGCTGACACGGATGGTCGTGCTCGAGGACGTGCCGGTCATCCACGGCATCGCGCTGCACCGGCGCGCACTCGCGGCCTTGGAGCAGGCGGGTGTCGGTGACGCGGCGCGCCTCGCATACCACGCTGAGGGCTCTGCGGAGCGGGACGCGGTTCTGCATCATGCGTCGGCGGCCGGGCATCGAGCCCTTGCAGCGGGCTCGCACCGCGAGGCGATCGCGCAGTTCGAGCGCGCCCTTCGCTTCGCCGACGGCCTCGCGCCGGACGCGCGCGCCGTGCTTCTCGAGCCGCTCTCGCGGGGCCTGTACCTCATCAATCACCTGCCCGAGGCGTATCAGGCCGCCGCCGAGGCGGCTGCGTTGAGGAGGAGGGGTGGCGACGATCTCGCCACGGCCGTTGGTCTGTCATTCCTTGCGGAGGTGGCCTGGCGGGCCGATCACGGGCCAGAGGCCTGGAGCTCCGTCCGAGAAGCCATCGCCCTCGCCGAATCGATGGGCGACCGTCGCGAGCTGGCGATGGCGTACGCCACGCTCGGCCGCCTGGAGATGCACAACGGCCGAAACCGCGAGGGCCGAGCGAACAGTGAACGAGCGCTCGAGATCGCCCGCCGCATCGCGGACGCCGAGGTCACTGCCGTCGCGTTGGGGACGATCGGGTCGATCGAGCTGGACCTGGCTGACGAGCGCGGTTGGGCGGATCTCGGCGAGTCGGCGCGGATCGGTCGGGAGTTGCACCTCCCATACCTCGTCGATCGGGCCCTCTGGAACCTCGGCGAGGCTGCCTTCGCTTGGCGGCGCTACCGACTCGCATGGGAGTACTTCCAGCAGGTACAGGAGTACTTCCAAGTGTTGTGGGAGTCTCAGATCGATCTATACGGAATAGACAGCCCGATTGCCCTGATCGAATTCGTCCTCGGCGACTGGGATGCGGCGGTCGCTCGCGGGCACGCGGCGCTTGCGGGCCCGAGGAGGCGCTCCGTGGACCGGATCGCGGCCCTGACGGTGCTGGCCCGGATCGCCTTCCGACGGGGCGAGCCCGGCTGCCAGGCGCAGCTGGACGCGCTGCGCACCTTCATCGGGGGCCTCGAGGCCGTGGCAGCGCCAGTCGAGCAGATGCTCGTGGTGACCGAAGCGGAGGCGGCATGGATATCGGGCGATCTGGGGCCTATCGTGCCCAGGCTCCGTGCCGCCTACTCCGCCGCCTGTCGCGAGGGGAGTCGCGCGGCGATCGGCGAGCTCGGGCTGTGGCTGTGGCGCGCCGGTGCGCTTTCCGAGCTCGATGAGCGCGCCGAGGAAGCCTATCTTCTCGAGGTCGCCGGCCGGGCTCGTGAGGCGGCGGCGGCCTGGGAGCAACTCTCGGTGCCCTATGAGGCAGCGCTCAGCCTGGCTGGCTCGCCCGACGGGGCCGATGTCCAGCGGGCCCATGAGGAGCTGACCCGGCTCGGCGCCACGGCGGTCGCGCACAAGGTCGCCCTTCGACTTCGAGATCTCGGTCGTCCCGTTCCACGCGGGCCGCGCCCGAAGACGCGCGCCAATCCGCGCGGCCTGACCGAGCGCGAATGGGAGATCGCCCGGCTCCTGGCGCTGGGGCTCTCGAACGCCGAGATCGCCGATCTCCTGGTCGTGTCGCCGAAGACGGTGGGACACCACGTGTCGGCGGTGCTCGCGAAGCTCGGCGTCCGGCGGCGGGCCCAGGTGGCCGCGGCCATGATCGAGGTCGGCGCGCCAATCTAGGGCATCGCCGCACCCAAGTTGGGTCGCCCGTCCGATGCGGAGCGTCGGACCTCGCAGCCAACCTCTCGTCACGCCCTTCCGGTCGATGACAGGGCGCCACAGGAGGCTTGGTATAAACCGAAGTTGATCGTCAACACGGAGACGGAGGAACTGAATGGGCAAATTCATGGACGTGCACTCGGGGTTCATCGGCGTGACGGGACCCCAGCTTCGCGAGGCGCATGACCGCGACCTCGCGATCGAGAACGAGGAGGGCGTGCACTTCGCGCAGGCCTGGCTCGACCCGGTCGCGGGCAAGGTCTTCT
>JBKJQY010000087.1:0-3812 GCA_046593725.1 Candidatus Limnocylindrales bacterium | reverse complement strand
GTGGCGATCGCCCCACCGCCCCGTCGCACGGACAAGATCCAGTCCGGCGTCCAGATCTGGGCGACCTCGACATGCCTGGCGCCACGCTCCAGCAACCGCTCGCGGAGCGGGCCGTAGACCGGTGGCGAGCTCAGGAATCCGCCGATGACCAGGACCGTCGGGTCGACGGGGCGTCCGGCGCCGGTCATGCGGCGACCGCGGGATCCGTCGCGCCCGCCGGTACGACCGGATGGTGCTCGCGCAGCCGCGAACCGCCGATCAGCAGCCCGATCCCGAGGCTCACGAGGATCACGGCGCTGAACACATAGAACGGGTACAGGATGTCGCTCGCGGCGAGGACGCCGGCCAGCAACGAGGCCACGATGAATCCCAACGTCCCGGCGGCGCCGAACAGGCCCTGAGCCGTGGACGTGCGTCCGGGCGGACTGTTGGCTGCCACGACCGAATACAGGGCGGGGTTGAGCATCGCGAAGCCGGTCGCCTCCAGCAGGACGAGCGGGATCGCCAACAGCGGGTTCGTGATGAGCGTATAGGCGATGCCGGCGACGGCCGGGATGGTGCAGCCGATGATGATGAATCGGTACGACCCCCGGCGGTCCACCAGCCGCCCGGCAAACGGCGACAGCAACAGGACGGGCAGCCCGAACATCGCGAACGTCAGGCCGATGAGATCCAGCCCGGCCCCGAGGTGCTGGAGGAAGAGGCTCCAGATGACCTCGTACGTGCCGCCCGCGTAGTACCCGCCGGCATTGAGCACGAGCGCGGCGATCAGGCCGCGGTTGAGCAGCCGGCGCGGTGCGTTCGGATCGTGGTTGGGGACTCGGTCGGCGTCCACGTCGGTCGCTGCCCGACCGGTCACGGACGGCGTGTCCCGCGGGAACTCCGTCGCGTCGTGCGACGGCGCCGGATGGGTCCGGCCACCGGTCTCCTTGACCCGCCACGCGACGGCGGCCGCACCGGCGAACGAGGCGACGGCACTGAACGCGAAGACGAACTGGATGCCGCCGAACATCCCGGCCCCGAAGGCACCGATCGCCGGGCCGATCAACAGTCCGCCCATCTGGGCCGCGCCGTACAGCCCGAACGCCTCGCCGCGTCGCTCCGGGGGCGTCGCATCGGTCAGGTAGCCGCGTGCGGCCGGGTCGTACATCGCGGCAGCGATCCCCGCGGCGCCGCGCAGCAGCACGAACGCGAGGGGTCCGATGAAGAACAGGGGCAACAACTCGAACACGCCCGTGAGCAACAGGCCAGCCACCATCCACGGCACACGAGCGGTCCGGTCGGCCAGCCAGCCGAAGATCGGCTCCGTCACGAGCCGGGCCATCGGCCATGCCGCGATGACGAGGCCCAGCGTGGCCAGGTCCAGGCCCTGCTCCGTGAAGTACAGCGGAAGCACGGGCAGTAACCCACCGAAGCCCAGCCACACGATGAACTCGGCGGCGAGCAGCGGGAGGATGGGGCCCCAGCGGTCGAACCAGGCCGGGATGCGCGCGGTGGTGGCGTTCGTGGTCAACGGATCTCTCGAGGCGGCTGTGGCCTCCAAGGGTACCGGGCCGGAGGACCTCGGCCGGCGCGCGGTCCGCGGCGCAGGACGACCCAGCCCGTATCATCGGGCGGTCATGCCCGCCCCCTGGTTGCTCGCCCTTGGCCTCGCGCTGGGCCTCATCGTGCTCATCCCCGCCCGGCGGCTCCAACTGGCCGGCGTGTCTCGACCTGGCATCGCCGCCTACACGGCCCTGCTCTGGGTGCTGGGGATGGTCCTCGCGATCCGGCCGGTCGGGATCCGGTTCCTGCTGCCCATCCTGCTCATCGCCTACCTCGCCCCGTTCGTGGCCGGGCCGGAGCGGGTGGCCCGGGTGCTGGCGCGGCGACGGCTCGATCCGCCGCCGATAAAGGACGTCACGCCACAAGATCAGCCGCCGCCCGACGACCCGGCATGAATGGGCCGGTCGCCCTGCACGGCGGCGGAGAGTTCCAGGCCGGCGACGAGCCGTTCCTGCGGCGCCTGCTCGAGCTGGCGGTGGCTGCGGCCGCATCCCGCGGCGCAACCGTCGGTGACCCGATCCGGATCGTGATCGTGCCGACCGCGGCTGCGCGGGGGCGGCCGTTGCTGGTCGGCGCGCACGGCACGGAGGCCTTCGAGCGGGTGGCCGCGAGCACTTCCAAGCCCCCGATCGCGATCCGGGTCGAGGTCGTCCCGGTGATCGACCCGGCGTCCGCCGCGGATCCGGGATTCGTGACGTGCCTGGGTGCTGCCGACCTCATCCACCTGCCGGGTGGCGAGCCGGACCTCATCCCGTCCATCCTGCCCGGCACGGCCGCCTGGGCCGCGATCCTTGGCGCCCATCGGCGTGGCGCGGTGCTTGCCGGGGCGAGTGCCGGGGCCATGGCCCTCGCGCCCTGGACCTGGACGCCGGGCGGCGGCATGGCCGGCCTCGACCTCGTAGCGGGCCTGGTCGTCGCCCCGCACGCGGATCCGGCGAGCTGGGCGAGCGCTATCGAACGGTTCCGATCCTGGCTCCCGACCGGCCTCGGACTGCTCGGCGTCGCGGAGCGAACCGGGGTGATCTCGCGGCCCGGGTCACCCGGGACTGGAGCGACGGGGCCGGCCGGCTGGGATGTCGTCGGCGAGGGCGAGGCCCGCTGGCTGCCGCCCGGCGCGGATCCTGCATCCACGCTCGTCGTTGGCGCTGGCGGCCGCCTTCGACTTCCCGGCGTCTGAGGCCGCGACTGGCGCCTGAGCCTCAGCCTGTGTTCTGCAGCCCGGCGGCGACGCCGTTGACCGTCAGGTGGACCAGGCGAAGGATGAGGCCTCGTTCCGGGTCGTCGGCCGGCAAGGCGCGCAGCCGCGCCAGTAGCCGGACCTGCAGCTCGGACAGGGAGTCCACATACGGGTTGCGCAGCATGATCGAGCGCTGGAGCACCGGCGCGTGATCCAGCAACCGGTCCCGGCCTGTGAGCCGGCGAAGCATCGCGGAGGTGCGGTGGAATTCGGCTTCGATGGTGGCCCAGCGGCGGTCGTCGCCGTCCCCGTGGGCGAGCGCGGCGTACAGGCGGGCCACGCCCATGTCCGCCTTGGCCAGGCTCATCTCGGCGTTGTCGAGCACGCTCGCAAGGAATGGCCAATCCCGGCCGAGCCGCGTGATCGCCGCCAGCCCATCCGCTCCGTGCGCCGCCTGGTAGGCCTCGAGCGCCGTCCCGAGGCCGAACCAACCGGGCAGGTTCACGCGCGACTGCGACCAGGCGAACGTCCAGGGGATCGCCCGCAGGGAGTCGATGGACGGTGCCGCTTCCGGCCGCCCGCGAGCCGCCGGCCGCGAGCCCAGGCGCAGCGCCGAGAGCTCGGCGATCGGGGTGATCGACCGGAAGAACGCCGCGAACCCCGGGTCATCGTGGACGAGGGTCCGATAGGCCAGTCGCGACGCCTCGGACAGCTCGCTCATGATCGGCGCTCCGCGGACGAGGGCCGCCCGGAGGAGCACGTCGTGCTCGGCCGTCGAGGCCAGCAGGACGGCGCCCGTCATCTGCTCCAGGTGGCGCCGGGCGATCGTGGCGTCCGAGTAGTTGGCGGCGATGACCTCACCTTGCTCGGTCAGCTTGAGGCGCCCGGCCACCGACCCTGGCGCCTGGCCCAGGATCGCCCGGTTGGTGGGTCCCCCACCCCGCCCGATCGCGCCGCCGCGGCCGTGGAACAGGGTCAGCTCGATATCGTGATCGCGGGCAGCCGCCACGAGCTCGGACTGCGCCTCGTGGAGCAGCCAGGCGGCCGACAGGAAGCCGGATTCCTTGTTCGAGTCCGAGTAGCCAAGCAT
>JBKJQY010000054.1:0-4988 GCA_046593725.1 Candidatus Limnocylindrales bacterium | reverse complement strand
CCCGGAAGAGCGGCGAGCCGTTGGCGGGGACATCGGTCGTCGTCGGGATCGGCAGGCCAGCTTCGAAGCGCTCGCGCACCAGCCAGGCCATCCCGCCACACAGCCCGGCCGACGCGTCGGCGATGCCCACCCAGCGCGGATCGATGGGCCCCAGGGTCAGCGTGGGTCCGGACGGGAAGCGGTTCGGAAAGCGGAGCCCATCCCGGCTTGGGAGGAAGCCCGGGACCGCGTTGGACGTGGCCATAGCGGGGAAGCGTACCCCTGCTACACGCGGCGATGTGTGATGTGGCGGGCCGCGCCGGCGTGGCTGCCGGGCCGTGCCGGGTGGCCGTGCCGCCGGGCCGTGCGGCCGCGCCGCGCCGCGCCGCGCCGCTGTGTGCATGCGGTGACCATTTGGGACACGCAGACCCTTGCGGATCGCTTGGCGGTGCATGGGATGCACATCTGGGACAACCTGACCCTCGAGCTTGGTGATCCTGGTCGCCTGGTGCACCGCCGGGCCAACATGAGACCCCGGTTGGTCCAAATGGTCATGTGGTGCACATCGGGCTAGGTGCGGGCAGAGCCCGAGCCGTGCCGCCGAGCCGTGCCGCCGTGCCGCCGTGCCGCCACGCCGCCGTGCCGCCACGCCGCTGTGTGTATGGGGTGACCATTTGGGACACGTAGACCCTCGTGGAGCGCTTGGCGGTGCATGGGATGCACATCTGGGACAACCTGACCCTCGAGCTTGGTGATCCTGGTCGCCTGGTGCACCGCCGGGCCAACAAGAGGCGCCGGTCGGTCCAAAATGGTCATGCCGTGCACATCCGGCCACGCGCTGGCTGGTGCCCATCGGGCCACGCTCGGGCTGGCGCCCATCCGGCCACGCGCTGGCTGGTGCCCATCGGGCCACGCTCGCGCTGGCGCACATCCGGCCACGCGCTGGCTGGTGCACATCCGGCCACGCGCTGGCTGGCGCCCATCCGGCCACGCGCTGGCTGGCGCACGTCGGGCCACGCGCTGGCATGCGGTGCCCATCCGCCCACGCGCGGGCTGGTGCCCATCGGGCCACGCTCGGGCTGGTGCACATCTGGCCCAAGGGCCACACACAAAGACTACCGCTTGACGGCTTGTGATGACCGACTATCATGATCAACCATGAGAACCGTGACGGCCATGGACATGCGAAAGCGACTCGGCGAGATCCTGGACGCTGCGTCGGCCGGCGAGCGGATCCTCATCGAGCGCGACCACCGGCCGCTGGCGTATCTCGTGTCGGTGGAAGAGGGCGAGCGCGCCATTCGTATTGACTCCGGGCTTCACGAGCGACGCATCGCCGCGCTCGATCGCCTGGCCGAGTTTGCCGAGGAGATGAAGCGGAAGTATCCGCCTCAGCCTGGCGATCCCGACGCGGCCACAGCGATTCGGATGGACCGAGACCGAGACGACCCGGTGAAACGAGGAGAGGGATGACTCAGGCCCGACCAGTCGTCGTGGACGCCTCGGTGGCGATGTCTATCGTCCGGAACGAGCCGACGGCGCCTGCCGCCCGCCGAGCAGTCACCGAATGGTCGGCACGTGGGCGCCAGCTGCTTGTGCCGTCGCACTTCTGGTTGGAAGTCGTGAACCCATTAGCGCGTCGTTACCGCTGGGATGGGATGGCGATCCTGCACGGGATTCGTGACTTGGACGAGTTGGAGCTCACGACGGTCGAGTCGGACAGAACACAGGTGTTGCTGACGATCGACCTGGTCGAGCGTTTCGGATTGACCTCATTCGACGCTGCATACTTGGCGCTGGCACAGATCTATGCGGCCGATCTGGCGACGCTCGATCTCGAACTCGCCCAGGCCGCCGGAGTCCGCGCGATCCCAGTTGACGATCGACGTCGGTTGTCCGAGACCTCGACGCCGTACGAACACGATGTAACGTGGCCCGATTACAAGGGCGCGTCCGCCTACCTCGCCAAGTTGCGCGCGGAGGCACGCGAGGCGGCCGCTTCCTGACAGCGGCTCAGCGGTCCTCGCCGGGCGGTTCCAACTAGTAACAACCAAGGGGATCGGGCGTCTTCCCTGTGACTTTCCGCCACACGAGGAGCTCTGCCCTTGACGATCCCTGCGGTCCGCTCGCATCCACCCGATCCATCTGGAGGTTGATTCTCATGCGCGCTCGCATCGCATCCTTGCTCCTTGGCCTCGCCCTCGCCGCGGTGCCCATGTCCAGCGTCTTCGCCGATACGGGCGGGGGCGGCAGCGCAGACCTCGGGCTCGAGGCCATCACGATCAACGGCGGCAACGTCGCTCCAAAGACCGGTTTCGTAACGCTCAACGGCACCATCACCTGCAACCAGGACCTGACGGCATCCGTCGGGGTCGAGGCCATACAAGTGGTTGGACGGTTCAACACGATCCGTGGCTTTGGGTGGCAGGAAGTCACCTGTTCCGGAACCATCGCCACCCCTGGGACCGCTGCGTTCAGCTTGTCGTTCTTCGCCGACCAGGGCAAGTTCGCGCCCGGCAATGTCCGAATCTCGGCGTACGCCGACACCTTTGTCTGCGGAGAGTTCGCATGCTTCGGCGACTTCGCGACATTCGGCCCCGCTACCCTGCGCCTGTTCGGGCGATAGCGTCTCTCATTCGGCGAGATCCGCTGGATGACCTTTGCTACCTGGGCTCCACGACCGTGATACGCACGAGCGTGGGGCCCATTCCGGCTGCCATCAGTGAGACGCCCTCTGGTGTGACGAGGTCCAGGACCAGGGTGTAGATCCCCGAGGTGCGAGGGACGATGAGGGCGATCCTCGCGTCGGTGGTCCTACCGGGTCCGATGGCCGGCGTCAGGGTCGTGGCGGTGAGTGCCTGGCCGCCCGGGAGCCACCAACCGACGATCGTCGCGGCGGTCGCAGCCGTCGCGGGGCGACCATACGCGCCGCCCGTCGGGTCGGGGACCGCCTGGATGCCCCACGTCCGCGCACCAAGGTTGGCGACACGGATCGGCAGGTCCACGGTGCTGCCGGCGGTCAGCGTCATGACCGGGGCGACCAGGATCGCACCGTCGACATCGTTCGCGACCCGGACGTGGACTGGCGGCAGGAGCGCCTGCGTCGCAGTATCGAAGGCGACGCCACCGGCATCGTGGAGCGTGACAGTCAGCCGATAGCGACCGGGCATGACCGGCAGCACGATGGGTAGGGAGAGTCGGCCTGCGCTGACGATCATCGCCGTTGGAGCCACGACGTCGCCGGGCCCCTCGGCGACGACCAGGTCCACGCCGTCCGGCGGTGAGGGTGGCTGGAGCGGGTGTGGCGCGTCTTCATCGGGCTCGCCGGGGACGAGCGCGCCGAGCGTCGGGCCTGTGCCGGGCGTCGGGCTCGTGCCGGTAGTCGGTGGCGTGGCGGGCGGGACCAGCAGCTCGATGGCGTCCCAGCGGACGCTGGCCTCGATGCCGTCCGGCAGGGCTTTCGCCTTTGGCAGCAGGAATGGGAGGTCGAGGCGCACCGTGGCACCCGCGGCGGGGCGAGCGGCGAGTGTCGGTGTTTTCAGGTGGATGCCGGTGCCGATGAGACTGGGCACGACCGAGCCGCCAAGGCCGCCCTGGCTTGAGCTGGACCCGCGGGCGCCGGCGCGGACGTCGGCGGGCGTCAGACCGGCGCGCAGCACGATCGAACGAGTGAACCCGGATGTCAGGCCCTCAGGGTCCATCTGGGCGATGAACCCGGGGCTTCGAAGACTTTCGAAGGCGAACGCGTGGCCGTTCGCGTTGGTTGAGTGCCGCCAGGTCGAGGCGATCGGTCGCCGCCCGCCCAGGATCGAGGCGAGATAGGTCGTGGGGCCGGCGTAGGCATCCGCGATGACCGCCGACGCACCGGCGCGGATGAAGCCCGCCGCGAAGTTGTCGACACGCTGGCGCGCCACGTCGAGTTCGCCCTCGGGGACGCCAGGTTCGGACAGGCCGCTCGCGTAGCAGAGGTGGTGGAGCAGGACCACGGCATCCGGCGCGAGGCGGATCTGCGACCCGACGGCGGCCTCGCCGAAGTACTGGTGATCCGTATCGTTCCCACCGGCCTGCGGGTTCAGCCCGAAGCCGTTCTGGGTCGCTGGGAAGGGCGCACGGCGATGCGGGCTGGGCCAACCGTTGCCGTGGCCCAGGTAGATCACGACGCTCGCACCCTGGAGTGCGGCGCGGACGGCCGGCCAGGTGGCGTTCGGGGAGTACAGCTCCGTCACGTCCGTGGTGAACCGACGAGCGACCGCTGCCGCGTCACGAGCCTGGGCTCGATAGCGGTCCGTGGCCGCGCCACTCGGGCCCACGACGATGACCACGCGTGGGGCGGGGGAGGCGGCTGCCGCGCCGGATACGCCAACGCCCGCGGCCATGGCGCTCCACCCGATCGCCAGGACCCCGGCGATCAGCGCGATTCGTGCTCGTATCCGAGCGGCCGATCTCACGATCCCACACTCCCGTTCGTGGACCCATCGAGGGTACGCGGCGGGGTGAGCCCGGACCATAGTCGCGACCGCTTATCTGGCGCTTATCCGGCCGAACCCTGTACGCGTGGGCGCCGGGTGACCCGCGGCGCGTACCATCCGCGGCATGCCCAATCGCCTCGCGAATGAGACCAGTCCGTACCTGCTCCAGCACGCGAACAACCCGGTCGACTGGTACCCGTGGGGCCCCGACGCGCTGGCCCGGTCGAAGCTGCTGGACCGCCCGATCTTCCTCTCGATCGGCTACGCGGCCTGCCACTGGTGCCACGTCATGGAGCGCGAGTCATTCGAGGACGCCCGGACGGCCGAGGCGATCAACAGCCGGTTCGTGGCGATCAAGGTGGACCGCGAGGAGCGCCCGGACCTGGACCAGGTCTACATGGCGGCCGTCCAGTCGATGACGGGCAGCGGTGGCTGGCCGATGAGTGTCTTCCTGACCCCGGAGGGCAAGCCGTTCTACGGCGGCACCTACTTCCCGGACGAGCCGCGCCACGGGATGCCGTCCTTCCGCCAGGTCCTCGA
>JBKJQY010000112.1:0-39521 GCA_046593725.1 Candidatus Limnocylindrales bacterium | reverse complement strand
GAGCGGAGCGCGCCACCTTCCGCCGTGGGTGGCGTCGGGCTGGAGCCGCCCGGATCGCCGCAGGGATTCGTCGGGGTGACCGGCGAGGTCGTGTTCGGCTGGGTGCCGCCGAGCTGGCCGTAGTCCGGCGTTCCGCTGTTGAAGCTGGCGCCGTCACCGGCCGAGACGTACAGCGCCTTCTCGGGCCCGAACACCAGCGCGCCCATGCTGTGGCTGGGGAACTGCTGGCACCAGTCCTCGATGAGCGGGAGCTCGGAACCGGTCATCACGCCACCGGACGCGGTCAGGCGGGACAGGCGACCGGAGATGACGCAGCCGTCCGTCGTCCCACCGGGCGGGCTGGTGCAACGGTCGTCGTATACGCTGCCGGGCGGCGTCAGGGTATCGGCCGAGGGCCATCGCGGGGCCGGGTTCGAGTCGCCCAGGATGTGGTTGTACGCGTACAGGACGTAGACATACGGCTTGCCGGTCAGGAAGTCGGGATCCACGGCGAGACCCATCAGGCCCCGGTCCCAGTAGTTGTGGACGTTGACGTGGAGGTCCGCGAACTGGGTGGGGGTCGTGTCCGACAGGCTGTCGTAGACCTGGATCGTGCCGCGCTTCTCGGCGACGTAGACCTTGCCGTCCGGCCCGAAGGCGACGGCCATCGGGCGGACCAGGCCGCTGAACACGGCTTCGTCCGCGAACCCGACGGGTACGGACGCATCGGCCGCGGCGACCAAGGTCGCGCTGGCGGGCCAGAGGGTGGCGATGACGAGGAGCGCCCCCAGCAGGCTGAGGGGGCGCCGCGAGTGGTGCATCAGACGATCAGGTCCCCGGGGATGAGTACCTCGGTACCATCGGGCACCGGACGATTTCCGTCAACGAGCCTCGCCGGGAAGCGTTGCCGGGCGGAACCGGAGACCTACTTGTCGCGCTCCGGGCCGGTCAGGACGGCCTGCGCGGCCGCAAGCCGGGCGACCGGGACGCGGAACGGCGAGCAGGACACGTAATCCAGTCCGATCCGCTCGCACTTGGCGATCGACTCGGGGTCACCGCCGTGCTCGCCGCAGATCCCGAGCTCCAGGTCCGGGCGAGTGGCGCGGCCCTTGTCGACGGCCATCTTCATCAGGCCCGCGACCGCATCGTCCAGCGTCTGGAACGGGTTGACCGGCAGGATGCCGTCCTCCACGTACTTGAGCAGGAACCCGCCCTCGGCGTCGTCGCGGCTGTAGCCGAACGTCATCTGGGTCAGGTCGTTCGTGCCGAAGCTGAAGAACGCGGCGTGGTGGGCGATCTCGTCCGCGGTGAGTGCACCACGCGGCACCTCGATCATCGTGCCGAAGACGTACTCGACGTTGACCCCGGCCGCGGCCTCGACGGCGGTCGCCTCCGCCTCGAGGATCGCCTTCGTCGCGGACAGCTCGTTCACATGTCCCACGAGCGGGATCATGATCTTGGCCTTCGGGTGACCGCCCGAGGCCTTCACCGCGATCAGGCCGTTGAGGATGGCCCGGGTCTGGACCTTCACGAAGTCCGGGATCATCAGGCCAAGGCGGCAGCCGCGCAGGCCCAGCATCGGGTTCTGCTCGTGCATGGACTTGATCGTGGCCAGCAGGACGCGGTCCTCCTCGGTCGCGGCGTCGCCGGCCAGGGTGACCTTGACCAGCTGTTCCTCGAGGTTCGGCAGGAACTCGTGGAGCGGCGGGTCGATCAGGCGGATGACGACCGGCAGGCCGTCCATCGCGCGGAAGATACCCTCGAAATCGCCCTGCTGGAGGACTTCCAGCTTGGCCATCGCGTCATCGAAGGTGGCGACGGCCGCCGTCTCGTCCGCATCCAGCGTGCCGCCGGCCGCCCGCTTGGCCTTGGCCCGGGTGGCGACATTGGCGACGAGGATCGCGCCGCGCACGATCTCCAGCCGCTCGCCCTCACGGAACATGTGCTCGGTCCGACACAGGCCGATGCCCTGCGCGCCATAGCTGCGCGCCATCGCTGCTTCTTCCGGCTTGTCCGCGTTGGTCCAGACTTGCATCCGGCGGACCTCGTCGGCCCAGCCCAGGATGCGCTGGAGCTCCGGCTGGTCTTCGAACCGGGCCGAGACGGTGGGCAGGGCACCGACGAAGACCTCCCCGGTGCTGCCGTCCACGCTGATCCAGTCGCCTTCGGCGAACGAGACGCCGTTGGCGGTCGCCGAGGTCGTTCGATAGTCCACCGCCAGCTCGTGGCAGCCCGCGACGCACGGCTTGCCGATCTGGCGGGCGACGACGGCGGCGTGGCTGGTCGCGCCGCCTCGGGCGGTCAGGATGCCCTGGGCGACGGCCATGCCGTGGAAGTCGTCCGGCGAGGTCTCGACGCGAACGAGCACGACCCGCTCCCCGCGGGCGGCCCACTCCACCGCGGTGTCGGCATCGAAGACGGCACGGCCCACGGCCGCGCCCGGCGAGGCGTTGAGGCCCTTGGCGATGCGCACCGCCGAGCCGCGGGCCGTCGGATCGAACTGGTCACGCAACAACTGGTCCACATGGGCGGGCTCGATGCGCATGAGCGCCTCGTCGCGCGTGATCAGGCCCTCATCGACGAGGTCCGCGGCGATCTTCACCGCGGCTGCAGCCGTCCGCTTGGCGGAGCGCGTCTGGAGCATGTACAGCTTGCCGCGCTCGATCGTGAACTCGAGATCCTGGACGTCCCGATAGTGGCGCTCAAGTTGCTCGCCGATGCGCAGGAACTCGGCGTAGACAGCGGGCATCTCCGTCTGCATCTGGCTGATCTTCGGGGCGGTCCGGATACCGGCGACCACGTCCTCGCCCTGGGCGTTGGTGAGGTATTCGCCGTAGAGGACCTTCTCGCCGGTGTTCGGGTCGCGAGTGAACGCCACGCCGGTCCCGGAGTCGTCGCCCATGTTGCCGAAGACCATCGTCACGACGTTGACCGCCGTGCCCAGGTCATGGGCGATCTTCTGGTTGTTCCGATAGTCCATCGCCCGCTTGCCGAACCAGCTCGCGAAGACCGCCTTGATGGCGAGATCCAGCTGGTCGTACGGGTCGCTCGGGAACGGCCGGCCCGTGTCGGCGAGCACGATCGCCTTGAACTCGCCGGCGAGGGCCTGGAGCGCGGCGGCGTCGAGGTCCGTGTCCTGGGCGGCACCGTGGGCGGTCTTGGCCGCATCCAAGGCGTGATCGAAGCGCTCGCCCTTCACGTCCATGACGATCCGCCCGAACATCTGGATGAACCGGCGATACGCGTCCCAGCCGAACCGGTCGTTGCCGGTGAGCGCGACGAGGCCGTGCAGGGTGTCCTCATTGAGGCCCAGGTTGAGGACCGTGTCCATCATCCCGGGCATGGAGAACTTGGCGCCCGACCGGACGCTCACGAGGAGCGGGTCCGCCGCATTCCCGAAGCCCTTGCCGGTCAGGACCTCGACCTCCCTGACCGCCTCGAGGACATCCGCCCACAGCCCGTCGGGGAGCTGCTGGCCGGCCGCGAAGTAGTCGTTGCAGGCTTCGGTGGTGATCGTGAATCCGGGCGGGACCGGCAGTCCCGCGTTGGTCATCTCGGCCAGTCCCGCGCCCTTGCCACCAAGCAGGTCGCGCATGCTGGAATCACCCTCGGCCGCGCCACCGCCCCAGGCGAAGATGTAGCGCTTGGCGGCCTGGTGGGTTCGATCGGCAGCGGACGTCGAGGTGGCCATTGAGGTGATCCTCCGGACGGAGCGGCGGCCGCTGGCGGGCCGCGTGGGGGTCGTCGTTGTCCGGCTGATTGTACCGTCGCCTTCCAGGCCCAACGGGTTGCGGCTGAGTTGCGGGCTGCGCTCGTGGGGCGCGGCCGCGCGCGAGTCGGCACTCTCGGAGTCAGCGAAGGACCGGGCTGCGCTCCACGCTACTCGCCCAGGCCGCGATCTCGGCCCGACGCCCCGCGCCGAGCTTCGCGAGGATATGTTCGACGTGGCTGCTCGCGGTCTTGGGGGCGATCCCCAGCTCGTCCGCGATCTCCGCATTCGTGAGGCCGTCGGAGATGAGCCTTGCGACGGCGAACTCTCGAGCCGTCAGCGGGCGCCACGGTTCCTTGGTGGACACGTGGCCGCGTGCCATCCCTTGACGCTGCGACAGATCGCCTCGCGCAACAGCTGATGCGAGAAATCGAAGTAGCCGTCGTCACGGGGCGGCGATAGCAGGAAGGCGTCGCAGAGGTCCTGCAATGGCGCGTCGCCTCGAACCCCTGCACAGCCGGTCCATCTGCGCCTACTCGGGACAGAACGACGACCCCGGGGGGGATCGACCCGAGCAACGGCCCCGGCGGGCGAACGCAGAACTGGGGATCCCTCCCCAAGGCAGTCCGGGCTTACCTCATCTCGATCGGCGTGGCCCCGGGGACGGAGTGCAACGCTCATCTGAATCCGACTTGGTAGTCGGCAGGTCGCCTGACCGAGGCGACTGACCCGCAACGTTCATGCCTCCTCCGATGCCGCTACCATCGTGGCGACAGCCGGAGGAGGCCCCTTTTCGATGATCGAGTCAGCCACGGACACCCGCCTTATCGAGATTGAGGCTCCCCAGTACAACGCGACACTCGTGCGCCGCGAGGACCAGCACGAAAGCCTGGCCTACTTCTGGGTCCGCTTCGACGGCGACCCGACGCCCTTCACCGCCGGCCAGTACATGACCATCGGGGTGATGGTGGACGGCCGGATCGTCCAGCGGCCGTTCTCGGTGGCCTCGGCGCCGAGTGATGCCGGCGACGGCTACGAGCTGTACGTCCGGCTCGTCCTTGGCGGGACGTTCACGCCACTCCTGTGGCGGCTGCCGGTGGGCCAACGGGTGCGCATGATCGGACCGAAGGGCAAGTTCGTGCTGGAACCCGGTGACGACCGGATCCACCTG
The DNA here is from genome assembly GCA_046593725.1 of Candidatus Limnocylindrales bacterium. Lineage (GTDB taxonomy): Bacteria > Chloroflexota > Limnocylindria > Limnocylindrales > CSP1-4 > SPCO01. The sequence goes on along the minus strand of JBKJQY010000112.1, from coordinate 34,662 downwards.
TTCATCTCGTCCGGGACCGGCGATGCGCCGTTCGTGGCGATGATGCGCCAGGCCCTCATCGACGAGGCACCGCGCCGCGCGGTCTTCCTCAATGGTGTCTCGCACGAGGCCGACCTGGGATATCGGTCGCTCCTGGAAGGGTGGCAGGCGTCGGGCGACTACCCGGTCACGTACGTCCCGACCATATCCCGACCCAACGACCCGGCGAATGCGGACTGGACGGGACGGACCGGGCGCGCTGAAGCGGTCGTCGGTTCCGTGTGCGAGGACCTTGGCCTGACCCCGAACAACACGATCGCCTACCTGTGCGGCAATCCGGACATGATCCTCGCCGCCGAGCAGACCCTCCTGGCCCGCGGCTTCCCGGAACCGTCGGTCAAGAAGGAGCTGTACTGGCCCAAGGGCAAGGAGCCGAAGGGCGCCAGCGCCGGCGACGTGGCCGCCAACGCCGACGAGTGACGGTGGTCGCCTGACGAACTCGCACGACCATGGCGATCGAGCGCTGGTCGAGGGGACCGGTCGGCTCGAGGCCTTCAGCGACGGCGTCTTTGCCATCGTCGTGACCCTGCTCATCATCGAGGTCCACTTGCCGAAGCTGGAGGGGTCCGGCAACGACGCGATGTGGGCGGCGCTCGGCTCGATCGCCCCGAAGCTCATCTCGTTCACCGTCAGCTTCGCGACGATCGCGATCTACTGGGTCAACCACCATCACTTTTTCAGCCGCGTGAGCCACTCGGACTGGAAGCTGCTGTGGGCAAACAACCTGCTGCTGTTCTTCCTGACCGTCGTGCCGTTCACGACCGCGGTCGTCGGCGACCACCCGACGGAACCCGTGGCCATCCTGATGTACGGCCTGAACCTGGGCCTCGCGGCGGCGGCCTTCTCGCTGATGGGCTGGTACGTGTTCTTCAAGGGCGATCTGGTGTCGGCTGCGGTCACGATGCCGGAGCGTCGACGCGAGTTCCGGCGCGCGGCTCTTGGGACGGTCGTCTACTTCGCAGCCGGGCTCATCGGGCTCGTGTCCACGACGATCGCCGTCCTGATGTTCCTGATCCTCCCATTCGCCTGGGTCGTGCCCACGCTACTGGCACCGGACGCGGACACCGAGGGCTGACCGCGGGTCGATCTGGCCCGGACTTGCACCAGACGCAATCCTTCGACCGAGCGTTGCATGGGATGCAAGCACCATCGCCACGCGCGTATGGCGAGCGAATCCGTTGCATCGGGCGCAAACACTCAGCACGTTCCGGCCCCAGATGACCCGGATCGGCTCGATCCTTGCGCGTGATGCAATCTCGTTGCACGAATCGGCTCGCGTCGGCCGCCGCGTCGACCATGGTTGCATCTGATGCAAGTTCAGTTGCGGCAGGCCCGCCATCGGACCCTCTGTCCCCCTCCCGCCCCGAGCTCAGCCGGCGCGGGCAGCGTCCAGGCGATCGAGGATGAGCCGGGTGACGCCCTCGACCGGGATGCGCTCCTGCGTCATCGAGTCGCGATCGCGCACGGTGACGGCGCCGTCCTCCAGCGAGTCGACGTCCACGGTGACGCACCACGGCGTCCCGATCTCGTCCTGACGCCGGTAGAGCTTGCCGATCGCGGCGGTGTCGTCGTAGACGGCCATCGTGTGGCGCTGCAGGTCCGCCTTGATCTTGTGGCACAGCTCCACGATCTCGGGTCGCTTCTTGAGCAGCGGCAGGACGGCCACCTTGTACGGCGCGAGGTCCGGATGGAGCGCCAGCGACACGCGCTGCTCGCCGCGGACCTCCTCCTCGCGGTAGGCGTCGATCAGGAAGGTAAAGGCCGCCCGGTCCGCGCCGGCCGCCGTCTCCACGACCCACGGAACCACGTGCTCGTCTGTCGCCTGGTCGAAGTACTCGAGCTTCTCGCCGGACGCCTCGGAGTGGCGCGACAGGTCGAAATCGCCGCGATTGTGGACCCCTTCGAGCTCCTTCCAGCCGAACGGGAAGCGATATTCGACATCGATCGCCTTCTTGGCATAGTGGGCCAGCTCGTCCGGCGCGTGCTCACGCAGGCGCAGCCGCTCGGGGGTGACCCCGAACCGCTTGTACCAGTCCAGCCGGCGGGGTAGCCACTCCTCGAAGGCGGCGGCGGCCTCGGCCTCCGGTCGGACGAAGTACTGCATCTCCATCTGCTCGAACTCACGCATCCGGAAGACGAAATTGCCCGGACTGATCTCGTTGCGGAAGCTCTTGCCGATCTGGGCGATCCCGAATGGCAGCTTCTTGCGCGACGACTGCTGGACGTTCTTGAAGTTGACGTACGAGCCCTGTGCAGTCTCGGGGCGCAGGTAGACGACCGAGGCGCCCTCCTCGACCGGGCCCATGAACGTCTTGAACATGAGGTTGAACCGACGCGGCGCCGACAGCGGTCCCCCATCGTTGGGGCACTTGAGCCCCAGACGCGCCACGATCGTCTCGTCGCGCAGGTCCGTGGCGGACAGGTCCTCGGCGCCGGGGAGCTCGTCCAGGCGGTAGCGTCGCCGGCACGTGGCGCACTCCACGAGCGGGTCGCTGAACGACCCGACATGCCCGGACGTGACCCAGACCTGCGGATGCATCAGGATCCCGGCATCCAGGCCCACGATGTCGTCGCGCTCCTGGACCATGCTCCGCCACCAGGCGCGCTTGACGTTGTTCTTGAGCTCGACGCCCAGGGGTCCGTAGTCCCACACGGCATTGATACCGCCGTAGATCTCGGAACTCGGGTAGATGAAGCCGCGGCGCTTGCTCAGCGAGACGATCGTGTCGAGCTGGGCGATGGCGGGCGCGACGTCATTCGGGTCGTGGTTGGTGGTCGGGGTGGTCACGGGGTGGGATCTCCGCTGGTACGCGACCGTGGAAGGGCCGCGCGGGATGTCTACCCAGCGATGCTAGCAGAGCGTGCCACGATGCCGAGCCAGCCGCTGCTGGCATGCGGGGGAAGTGGGCAAGCGGTCGCAGGCAGGATGCACGCGCGTCCCGGTGAAGTCACCCATACAGACTCACGAGGACCAGCATCGCGGCGATCAGCAGGGCGTCGACCGCGATCATGACCGTCAGGACGACCGATGGCGCCACGCGGCCCGGACGACGGGCATTGCGCAGGACCCATACGGACCCTACGAGGACCGGTCCAAGCCATGCCACGAGGATAGTGACGACCGCGACCGAGTCCGGATCGTCTGCGACGGCAGGGGCGACCAGCCGCATCGCCATGGTGAGGACGTAAGTCAGGGAGAAGCCCACGGCGAACAGGCCAGGGAACGCCAGGATCGCCAGACACCCCACGGCTCCGGGCATTCGCGCCTCAGCGAGGCCCCGGTACCAGGAACCCATGGATTCGGTGGCGCCCTGCGCCGGCTGATCACGTGTTGACGAGCCACGAGTCCGGCCCAACCAGTCGACAAGGGCGACGCACCAATCGAGGAAGGCGATGATGAGGAACAATGGCCTACTCCTCTTCTCGTCCTGACGCGTTCAGGCTGGGGGCAGCGTCTCCAGCAGGACCCGTATCGCGTTGCCGCCCATGACCTTGGCGACCTCGTCGTCCTTGAAGCCTGCGAGCAGGAGCGCGTCCGTGACCTGGACCATCCCGGTCGCATCGAACGGCGCCTGGACCGCGCCATCGAAGTCGGAGCCGAGGGCGACATGCTCGATCCCCGCCACGTTCGTCGCGTGCTTGGCCGACCGGGCGATCGCCTCCGCATCGTCGCCCCCGCAGGCCGTCGGCCAGAACCCGATCCCGATGAGGCCGCCGGTCGCGGCGATCCCGCGCAGGTGCTCGTCCGAGAGGTTGCGGGCGTTGTCGGCCACGCCGCGCACGCCGGTATGCGAGGCGACGACTGGGCGCGTTGCGACCGCGAGGACGTCGTCGATCGTCGCCATCGAGGCATGGGCGACGTCCACCAGCATCTGGCGCGCCTCCATCCGGCGGACCATCTCGTGCCCTGCCGCGGTGAGACCGCCTTTCCCCACGCCGTGCGCGGACCCGCCGAACGCGTTGTCGAAGAAGTGACTGGGCGACATCATCCGGAAGCCCGCGTCGGCGACGACCTCCACGTTGGCCGGGTCGCCATCAAGGGCGTGGGCCCCCTCGATGGACAGCAGCCCCGCCGTGACGGGCCAGCTCGGCGTCCGGATCGCCAGGTGCTTCGTCAGGTCCGCGGCTGAACGGACGATCGTCAACCGCCCGGACGAACGACGAGCCATCGCGTCGGCACGTGAAGCAAGGTGCAGGGCCCGCGCGAGCAGGCTGCGCCAGGTCGCCGGCGGCCAGCCCAGGGCCATCGCCAACAGGATGATGTCGTCGCTGTCGTCCGTGTTTCGCTCGATGTTCAGGTGGCGCGGCGACTTGGTCGACGCCGCGAAGACCTGCAGCGCCACGTTCCCATCGATCAGCCGCGGGACGTCGACGTGGCCGCGGTCGCCGCGCACCAACAGGTCCCGACCCCACAGCAGCGAATCGGCATGCAGGTCCGCCACGATCAGGGTCTCGTGGAGGGCCCGGGCACGCTCGGACGCCGCGTACGGCGGCACGAAGGTCGTGGGGTTCAGGCGTGTCTCGGTCCGGGCGACGATCCGACGACCGGCCGCTCGACTCCCGACCAGCGCCGCCAGGCCGGCTGCCGTCCCCAGGGCCATCCCGCCGGCTCCGGTCGCCAGCGTCCGTCCAAGCGAGCTCATCCCAGGCGCCAGCGCGTGGGCCGGATCAGGATCGCGAGCGGGTACTCCCCGGCGAAGTACGCGTCGGTCCAGCCGTAGTCGTCCAGGAGCCCGCGGTACTTCGCGAGGTAAGCCTCGTTCGCGTCCGCGGCGACGTAGGTCAGGTCTACCCGGGCCTTGCCCTCCATCGTGACCACGTCGCCACCTACCGCGTCCGTGTTCAGGTTGAACGACACGAGCTGCCGGTCCGCCACGTTCCCGTTGCGCGGCGCCCGCTTGTGCGAGTAGACGAGGATCTCGTCGTCCACCGCCAGGAACCAGATCGGCGAGCTCTGCGGCTGGCCATCGGGGTTCGTGGTCGTCAGCCAGCCGATCAGCTCGGTCTCGGATCGCAGGCGCGCGAGCGCCCGCGCGCCGCCCTCAGTGGATGGATCCGGGGTCATCGGGCCTCCTGCTGCAGGTCGTCGATCATCAAGGCTCAGACCACTACCGGCGTGTGGCGGACCTCGTCCAGGAACGCCAGGGACCGCGCCTCACGCTCCAGCGCGCCGCGCACGAAGTCGCGCAGGGCGGCTTCGGTCTCGCCTTCCACCGCCGCGGATTGGCGGAGGCCGGCGATCGCCTCGATGTCGAGGCGCTGGTAGGCCTTGAGCAGCTTGAGCGCTTCGAGCGACAGGCCGGTCCGTTCGTACGGCGGGCCGGGACAGCGCTGGCAGAGGACGCCGCCGAGCGGCGGGACCCAGCGGAACCGCTCGTCCGACTCCAGGACGCGATCGCACTCGACGCAGCGGTCCACCTCCGGTCGCTGGCCGAGCTCATCAAGGAGGTGCATCTCGTACCAGCGGGCGACGCGCCCCGGGGCCATCCCGGCATCGAGCAGTTCGTAGGCCCGCTTGAGCAGGCCGTAGAGGGGCTCCGACGCGTGCCGCTCCTCGAGCGAGCGATCCGTGAGCTCCGCGATGTACCACGCGGTCGCCGCCGATTCGAGCGAATCGCGCAGGTTCAACCAGGCGTGTCCCACGCGCACTTCGGTCACGACGTCGAACGTCCGCCCGCGCGCCAACCCGATGGTGAGTTCCGCGAAGGGCTCCAGGCTGCCGCCCAGTCGAGACGTGGGCCGCCGAACACCTTTGGCGATCGCCTTGAGCTTGCCGCCGGTCGGCGTGATGAGCGTCAGGACGCGGTCTGCCTCGCCCAGATCGAACCTCGAGAGGACGATCGCGTCGGTCGTGTAGCGGCGCGGGATGGGCACACCGCGACGGTACATCACCATGGCCGACGATGGGTGGCTCGGCGACGACGCCGGCGTGATGATCCGATGACGCCCGGCGCGCGTACGTGCGGGTAGACGCCGGCGCGGTCGCGTCCCCTGCGCCGGCGTCGAACCTCCCCCGCGTCGGCGTCGCCAGTCCCCGCGCCGGCAGCCCGGGATCTCGACGTGCATCCCATGACCATTTAGACCATCCGGCAGCCTCGGCCAGTCGCATCGGTGCATCAGGTGCACGATCCGGACACGATGCGTGCCCACGATCGCCGAACGGTGCGCCACAAGCACCGGATCGCCGCTAAAGGGGTGCTCCGTCGCCCACATGGTCACCACATGCACATCGGCTCCTCGCCGGCGATCGGCTCCTCGGGGCGGGGCACCGTGGGACGCGACTCAACAGGCTACCTGCAGCGAACACGTTTCGTGTACACTCGACCGACGATGACCGCCACGACGCACGAGATCGACCTCGCCGCCCTCATCGCCGACACGGAAGGCGAGATCCTCCAGCTGGTCCAGGACCGCGACCCGTCCACGCACGGGTTGTACGAGATGGTCCGTTATCACCTGGCTCTCGACGGATCAGGTGCGTCGGGTGGCAAGCGGATGCGACCCCTGCTGGGCCTGCTGGCCTACGCCAGCATCACCGGCGAGCACCAGCGCGCGCTGCCGGGCGCCGCGGCCGTGGAACTGGGCCACAACTTCAGTCTGGTCCACGACGACATAGAGGATGGCGACACGGAACGGCGGCATCGCGCGACGCTCTGGACGATCCACGGCATCCCGCAGGCGATCAATGCCGGCGACGCGCTCTTCAGCCTGTCGCGGATCGCGCTCCATCGGCTGACGGACCTCGGCTTCTCGGACCACACGGTCCTGCGCCTGATGCGGCTGTACGACGAGACCTGCCTCGCGCTGTGCGAGGGCCAATACATCGACATCCAGTCCAGCGCGACGGACACGTTGATGAGCGTCGAGCTCTACTTCGACATGATCGGCCGCAAGACAGCGTCGCTCATCGCCGCGTCCATCGAGGCGGGCGCCGTGCTGGCCACGGACGATGAAGCCGTCATCGCCCGCTATCGGGGCTTCGGCTGGGCGCTGGGCCTCGCGTTCCAGCTCAACGACGACCTGCTGGGGATCTGGGGCGCGGAACAGGCGACCGGCAAGGAACCCAGCGACGTCGCGCACCGCAAGCAGACGCTTCCCGTCATCTACGCGAACGAGCATGCCGAGCCCGCTGACCAGGCACGCCTTGCGGCCGTCTACGCCGCACCGACGCCCACCGCAGGGGACGTCCGCGACGTGGTCGCCATCCTGGAGCGCACCGGGGCCCGTGAGTACACCCGCGACCAGGCTCGCCGCTACCGGGACGAGGCGCTCGCGGAGCTCGATGCGGCCGGGGTCGTGCAGCCCGCCGCCCGGGAACGGCTCGAGGAGATCATGGTCTCCGTCATCAGCGCGTAGCGGCCCAGGTCTCGCGATCCATCGCATACAGAACGTGCCGGACCAGCTCCGGATAGGCTGCAGCGTCCACCCGCGGATGATCGAAGTCCCGAGGCGGGTCCCGGATGAGGCCGATCCGCTCCATCACCCGCACGACCGCTCGTTCTGCCTCACCGTGAACGATACGATCTCGTCGAGGCTCAGGTCCTGGAACCCGAAGGGGAGGGCCTCACGAGCAGCTTCCGTCGCATAGCCGTGGCCCCAGGCCGCACGGGCCAGGCGCCAGCCGACTTCGACCGGAGCACCGTCGAAGTAGGGCGCCGGCGACAGCCCCACGAAGCCGATGAACGAGGCGACACGGGGCACCTCCACCGCCCACGGGCCCCAGCCCTCGGCAACCCAATGCGCTTCGATGCGGTCAACGAACGCATCGGACGTCTCGCGCGACTGCAGTCCCTGGAAGTGCTCCATGACCGCCGGATCCGCATTGAGAGCCGCCTATGGATCGCGATCCGGGTCGCGCCACCGCCGCAGGAGCCGCCGTTCCGTCCGGACCGCCGCCACCAGCACGCCGTCGTTCAGCGGTCCGATTCGTCCGTCGTCTCGTCCGACCGGTGGTCGCGCACGACGAGCACCTTGCCGACCCGACGCCCGTCGGTCGACTCCACGGTCAGGGTCAGGCCGTTCACCTTCACCTGATCGCCGGGTTTCGGGACCCCGCCGATCCGGTGGTAGATGAGGCCACCCACGGTGTCGTACTCATCCTCATCCTCGAGCGCGAGGTCGATGTCGAACAGGTCGCCCAGATCGTCGACGTCCGCGCGGCCGTCCACGCGCGCCTCGTCGCCTGAGAGCTGCACGATCATCGGCTCTTCTTCGTCGTACTCATCCTGGATCTCGCCGACGATCTCTTCGAGCAGGTCCTCGATCGTCACCAGGCCGGCCGTCCCGCCGTATTCGTCGAGCACCACGGCCAGATGGACCTTTCGTCGCTGGAATTCGTGGAGCAGGTCGTCCACGCTCATCGACTCCGGCACGAACACGGGGGTGCGCAGGATGGAGCGCAGGGAGGGCCGTTGTGCCACGGAGCCCTTCAGGAACGGCAGCAGGTCCTTGGCGTACAGGATCCCGATGATCTCGTCGATCGACTTCTCGAAGACCGGGATGCGGCTATGGCCCTCTTCGATGACGGTGTCGATGGCCTGCTCCATCGTGGCGTCGGCGGCCAGGGCGACCATCGCGATGCGCGGGACCATGACCTCATGGATGCGCTGATCGCCAAGCTCGATGACCGCGTTGATCATCTGTTCCTCTTCCGCCTCCAGCACGCCCTGCTGGCCGCCGCGCTCCACGATCAGGCGCAGCTCCTCGGCGGTGATCTGGGCTTCGCTGCTCACCTCGGCTCCGAACAGGCGGACGATCCGGTTGGTGATCCAGGTCAGCATCGCGATGATCGGCCCGAGAGCCCGTGCCAGGAATTCGATCGGCAGCGACAGTGCCACCGCGAACCGCTCAGCGTGGGCAAGCGCGAGTGTCTTTGGCACCAGTTCGGCAAAGACGATGGTGAACAGCGCGAGCAGGATCGTCACGATGAGGAGCGCGACGCCGGTCGCCGTGGCGGCGTCCATCCCGGCGCTGGTCAGGAGCGCCTGGAGTTGGCCGGCCAGGCTGACGGCCGCATACGCCGAGGCGAAGAAGCCGATGAACGTGAGGCCAAGCTGGGTGACCGCGAGGAACCGGCCCGGCTCGTTGAGCAGGCGGCGGACTCGACGGGCGCCCTTGTCGCCCTCTTCCGCGAGGTGCTCGATCCGACTCCGCCGGACCGACACCAGCGCGATCTCGGCGGCGACGAAGAACCCCTCGAACACCGTCAGGATCGCGATGATGGCGAGCTCGGCGAACGGGAAACTCACCCGGCGGAGCCTCCGTCGGCGGGTTTGGCATGCGGCTCACGGACACGCGCCGGGACGCCCACGGCGAGCTTGCCGGCTGGGACATCGCGGGTGACCACGGAGCCGGCCCCGGTCTTCGCGCCTTCGCCCACCTCGATCGGTGCGACCAGCATCGTGTCGACCCCGATGAACGCGCCGTCGCCGATGGTCGTCGCGTGCTTGCGCGACCCGTCGTAGTTGGCGGTGATCGTGCCCGCGCCGATGTTGACCCGCTCGCCGACCGTGGCGTCGCCGAGGTAACTCATGTGGTGGGTCTTGGACCCGGCGCCAAGGTGGGTGTTCTTGAGTTCGGCATAGTTGCCGACCTCCGCACCCTTGCCCACGACGCTGCCCGGTCGCAGGTGGCTGAACGGGCCGATGGTCGCGTCGTCCTCTACGGTGCTGTGCTCCACGACGCTGGCCCAGACGCGCACGTTCCGCCCGATCGTCGCGTCCACAAGCTCGCTATGCGGCCCGATGACGCTGCCCTCGCCGATGACGGTCGCGCCGCGCAGGATGACGTCCGGCTCGAGCGTGACGTCGCTCGCGAGGTCCACGTCCCAATCGAGATAGACCGTGGACGGGTCGCGCATCGTGACCCCGTTGCGCATGTGGGCCTCGTTCAGGCGCACACGCAGGCTCCACTCGGCGGCGGCCAGTTGGGCGCGATCGTTGATGCCATCGAACCGGCCATCGTCCTCGAAGCCCACCGCGACCACGATCCGGCCATCCTCGCGTGCGAGGCGGACAAGCTCGGTGAGGTAGATCTCGCCGGTCACCGTTGACGGGTCCAGGGTCGCGATCCGGCGCCGGAGCCAGGCTGCATCGAAGGCATACAGGCCGGCGTTGATCTCGTTGCCCTCGAGCTCCTCGGGGGTCGCGTCCCTGGCCTCCACGATCCGCTCGACGGTGCCGTACTCGCTGCGCACGACCCGCCCGAGCGACGCGGGATCCGCGGCGTACACGCTGGCGAGGGCGATGGCCGCGTCGTCCGCGCGTCGCGCGTCCAGCACGACCTCCAGGTCGCCGCCGGTCACGAGCGGGACATCGCCCGACAGCACCAGGATCTCGGTCGCCGCGGCGGGGACGGCCGCGATGGCGGCCCGGACCGCGTCACCCGTGCCGTTGGGGGTCGGCTGGAGCGCGAAGGTAGCCCGGCCGCCGAAGGCCGTCACGACCGCCTCGACCGGGGGCGAGTAGACGATCACCGGCACGGATCCCGTTTCACCGTCGACGGTGCTGGCCCAGGCATCCAGGACGTAGTCGAGCATCGGGCGGCCGCACAACGGATGGAGCACCTTGGGCAGCGTCGAATGCATGCGCGTTCCGAGACCCGCGGCGAGGACCACGGCCACCGTGCCGGACGCGGGCGCGCCGCTATCGGGTCGTGGGGGGGTCACGCGGGGTCGTGCCGGAGGGCCGGCGTCGGGAGTCGGTCGTCGCCCCCGTCGCGATCGGGGGCCGGCGTGGCTGGTTGGGCAGTCATCAGGTAGGTGCCGCATCGTAGGGGCGGCCCCTCGAGGGTGTCAACCGTCTGTGGCCTTCGTCATCCGGGCCGTCGGGCGATGACCTCGATCTCGACGCGGGCGCCCTTGGGCAGGCCGGCGACCGCGACCGTGGACCGGGCCGGTGGCGGGTCGCTCACGAACCGGCCGTAGATGGCGTTGACGAGTGGGAAGTCGGCCATGTCGATGAGGAACACGGTCGACTTCACGACATCCGCCCAGCCACAACCGGCGGCTTCGAGCACGGCGGTCAGGTTGGCCATCACCCGCTCGGTCTCGGGCTCGATACCGCCCTCAGCCAGGATCCCCGTCGCCGGGTCCATGGCCGCCTGGCCCGCGCAGAAGACGAAACCATCGATCGCGATGGCCTGGCTGTACGGTCCGATGGCGGCCGGGGCGCCGTTGGTGTGGATGGCCTCGCGGGTCATGGGTGGGTCCTCCGTGGTGGCGATACATCGAGCGTGAGTAGCGATCCGGCGATGACGGTGGCAGAGACGAACGGCGGCGCGTCCCCTGGGGCGACGAGCGAACCTGCCGAAACGGCCGCGCCCACCACCGCAGCGGCCGCGGCGGCTTCGGTCAGCGAAGGATAGACCGCCCAGAGCGTCGGCCCGGAGCCGGACAGCCCGATCGGTCGACGCAGCAGCCGGGTGAGCGCTCGGCGGAATGGGACCAGGGCGGGCACGATGAGTGCCACGGCCGGCAGCAGGTCGTTGGCCGAGGCCAGCACGCCGGCCCGTGCCGCGAGGTCGGCCGCGCTGAGGCCGCCGCTGAGCTCCGAGGCCAGGTGGACCGAAGACTGGCGTATGGCGCCGTCGCCGGTGCCGCGGATGGCGGCGAAGGCCGCGAAGACATCCGGCGTGGAAACCGCGACCGCGGGTGTCACAAGCAGGATCCCGGGCGCGCCGCGCAACCCGTTGAGTGGCGTGACCCGTTCGCCGCGACCTTCCACCAGCGCTGGACCGCCGGCCGCGAAGAAGGGGACGTCCGATCCCAGCCCGGCCGCGACCGACAGGCGGGCATGGTCGTCGAACTCAGCACCCCACAGCTCAAGCGCCGCGTCCACGGTGGCCGCCGCATCCGATGAGCCGCCGCCGAGCCCAGCTGCGACCGGGATCCGCTTGTCCAGGCGCGCCGCGACCGCCGGCGCAGGAGCGGGGCCACCGGCCCATCCCCCACCCACGGCACGTCGGGTCGCGGCCAGCGCCCGCAGCACGAGGTTCGTCGGGTCCGCGCTGACCCGCAGGCCGACCACGTTGAGGCTGTCCTCGCCCGTCGCCGCCGGGGAGACGCTGAGGCGATCGGCGAGCGCGAGCGGCACGAACACAGAATGCAGGTCATGGTAGCCGTCCGGTCGCCGGCCGACCACCGAAAGGGTCAGGTTGAGTTTGGCCGGCGCGAGCCGCACGACCGGGGTCAGCCGTTCCCCGCCACCGGTCATGCGTCGGGAGACCGGCCGCGGCGATCCGTGCCGATCGGTCCGAGGGCCTCGCGCAGGGCCAGCCACTCCCCCACCGCGAGTGTCTGCGGGCGACGGTCGGGATCGATCGAGCAGGCGGCCAACGCGGCCGTGACGCGCGTCCCATCGACCGGCAACTGCCGCGCCAGGACGTTGTGGATCATCTTGCGGCGCTCCCGGAACGCGGCCTGGACCAGGCGCCAGAGACCGTCCTCGTCCTCAGGGTCGAGGCGGTCGTCCAGGTCGTACGGCTCGATGACGATGACGGCGGAATCGACCGCCGGCTCGGGCTCGAACGCCGTGGGTGGGACGACGAAGGCGATGCGGACTCGGGCGTGGTACTGCACGAAGACCGAGAGATAACTCATCTTCCCCGGCGGGGCCGCGATCCGCTCCGCGACCTCGCGCTGGACCATCAGCACGCTCCGACTCGGTCGCGGCGGGACGCCCAGCAGTGCATGCAGGATCGGACTCGTGATGTGGTACGGCAGATTCGCGACCACGTCGTACGGCGGCGGGACGAGGTTGACGAGGTCCTGATCAAGCGCGTCACCCTCCACCAGGCGAAGGCCACCCGGCGCGTCGGGTCCGTCCCGCTGGGCGACGTCCAGCGGCCCCTCGAACCGAGCGCGCAGGAAGGCCGTCAGGGCGCGGTCCAGCTCCACGGCGGTCACGGCAGCGCCCGCGTCGAGCAGCCCGCCGGTCAGCAACCCCAGGCCCGGACCGATCTCCAGGACATGACGCCCAGGTCCGGGATCGGCCTCGGCAAGGATCCCCTCGAGGACCTCGATGTCGGCGAGGAAGTTCTGCGACAGCCGGTGACGCGGGCGGTGACCAACGTCGCGCAGCGTGGCCCGCACGACAGCCGGGTCCAGGCGCACCGGCGCGGAGTCCCGGCCGCGGCCCATCAGCGGATCGCCAGGGGCAGGGACGGCCGCGCGTCCAGGTCCAGCCCGGCTCGTTCGCCCGCGGCGAACCGGCGCGCCCCGGCAGCCCCGATCATCGCCCCGTTGTCCGTGCACAGGCCGGGGCGCGGCACGATCAGCGGAACGCCCAGGGCTTCCGCCTCCCCCGCCAGGCGCGCTCGCAGCGCGCCGTTCGCCGCCACGCCACCGCCCAGGACGATGGACCTGGCACCGATCTCTCGGGCCGCCCGGATCGTCTTTGTGGTGAGCACGTCGACGACCGACTCCTGGAAGCCCCACGCCAGTTCCGCGACGACGGGATCGGGCAGCGGCGCGTCGGGTTCGCCCGCCAGACCGGCGTCGGCGCGCGCCGTCGTGATGATCCGGCGAGCGGCCGTCTTGAGGCCGGAGAAGCTGAAGTCGTACGTACCCGGCAGCCACGCCCGCGGGAAGACCGCGTCACGAGCGATCGCCGTTCCGGCGGCCCGCCCGATGGCCGGACCGCCCGGGTAGCCCAGACCAAGGAGCCGCCCGACCTTGTCGAACGCTTCGCCCGCCGCGTCATCCACCGTGGTCCCGAGCAGTCGATACGTCAGGTGGTCGCGCATCTCGACCAGGAACGTATGGCCCCCGGACACCACCAGGGCGACCAGCGGGAAGGCGGGTTCGGGTCGATCCGCCTCGTCGGGATCGTGCAGCCAGGCCGCATAGACGTGCCCTTCGAGGTGGTTCACCCCGATGAGCGGGAGGTCGTGGACCCAGGCCAGCGCCTTCGCGAAGTTGACTCCCACCAGCAGGGATCCGGCGAGGCCCGGTCCGTAGGTGACCGCCACGGCCGCGATGTCCCGCCACTCCACGCCGGCATCCGCCCAAACTTCATCGAGGACCGGCACGATCCAGCGCAGGTGCGCTCTGGCCGCCACTTCGGGCACGATCCCGCCGGACGCCGCATGCAGCGCGACCTGCGACGCGACGACGTTGCCCAGGATCCGCCGGCCACCCTCGATGACCGCGATGCCGGTCTCGTCGCACGACGACTCGATGGACAGCACGAGCGGCCCGCTCACGGGGCCTCCTCGTCGGGACGCGTCGGGGCCGGCGCCGCATCGATAGTCGCGCGCAGGCGAGCGATCCGCTCGACCATCGACGCGTCCGTCAGCGGAAGCGTCGTCATGATCAAAGCATCCTCGTGGTCGTCGCTGTAGTAGCGCGGCCGGACGCCGACCGGTCGGAACCCGAACTTCTCGTACAGGTGCCGCGCCGGAAGGTTCGACAGCCGGACCTCGAGGGTCAGCTCGCGGGCGTGCCGGGCGATCGAGACATCCACGAACTCGAGGAGCAGCCGTTCGCCGATGTGCTGCCGGCGCCAGGCAGGATGGATCGCGAAGGTCGTGATGTGAGCCTCGTCCACCATCAGCCACATCCCGCCATAGCCCACGACATCGTCGTCGACGCGGGCGACGAGATAGCTCGCGAGTCGGTTGGCCTCAAGCTCGCTCCGGTAGGCGTTGGCCGGCCAGGGCGCGCTGAAGCTGGCCAGTTCGATGGCGTGGATGCTGGGCAGGTCGCCGAGGGCCATTGGCTCGATCCGAAGCCTTACCGGGGGTCGCGCGACCATGCGACCTCCCCGGTCTCGGCCTTGACCCCGCGCGGCAGGGTCACATAGTCGGGGACGACCTCCGCCAGTCCGGGGGCCGGTCCAGCCATCGCCGCCACACCCGATCGCGCCAGCGCCCCAGCGAGGCCGGCGCGCGCCGCCTCGCCGCGCGCTACGGCGTCCGTGGGCGCCCGATCCGCCAGGTCCACGGCCACGAGCCACTCCCCGGGCGCCAGCTCCGGGTCGTGGCCGCCCACGAGGAGCACGCCGGCAACGCCCGAGCGGACCACGAGGCGATCGGACGGACCCGCGGGCAGCAACAGGACCGGGTTCGACGCGCGTTCACGCATGTCGTCGGTCGTGGCGCGCGCGGCCGCCAGCAGCGCCTCCCCGGTCGATGCCCCCACGAGCGGACAGCCGAGCCCGTGTGCCAGTCCCTTGGCTGTCGCGATGCCCACGCGAAGGCCCGTGAACGCGCCCGGGCCGGTCCCCACGACGATGCCCGCGAGCGTCCGGCGATCCATCGCCGCCTCCGCGAGGAGTCGCTCGATCGCCGGCAGGAGCGTTTCACCGTGGCGATAGCCCGCATCCCAGGCGGCAGCCAGCCCGATCGTCCCGTCCGCGTCGGCGAGCGCCACGACGCAGCGCGTGGTCGCGGTATCGATGACCAGCAGCGGACCGCCCGAGGTCACCCGAGCGACTCCAGGTACGGGCCGTAGCGCGGTCCGATCGCCCGGAGGCGGATCGCTCGCGGCTCATCGCCCGACCCGTCGATCAACACATCCAGCCGGTCTGCCGGCAGCGCCTCGAACAGCCGCTCGGGCCACTCGACGAGCGTGAGGCCCGCGCTCTGGCGGTCGTCGATGAGACCGCCCGCCAGCGCATCGGCGGCATCCGCGAGACGATAGAGGTCGACGTGGAACAGGGGCAGACGACCGTCGTATTCGGCCATGAGGATGAACGACGGCGACGTGATGGTCGCCGTCACGCCGAGCCCCAGGCCGATCGCCTTGGCGAGATGCGTCTTGCCGGCGCCGAGGTCGCCCCACAGGCAGATGAGATCGCCAGGTCGCGCCACCGCGCCAAGGGCCACGCCGAGCGCGGACGTGGACGCCGGATCCAGGCAGACGACGGAGCGTTCGGTGGCGACCTCGTTCGCCATCACCCGAACCGCTCCAGGTCGCCCAACGCGACCGTCGCCACGGACCCGTCCTCGAGTCGGATCCGGCCGGCCTCGAGATGCACGTCCCCGTCGAACCGGCGCAGTCCGACCGGCCCGAGCCAGCGCGCCTCGCGACCGATCAGGGCGCCACCGCGCACCCGGACGAGATCCGGCGCGGGTGTCGGGAGGTCCAGGCCCGGCGCATCGAACACGAGCGACGGCGGGCTCTCGATGATCGCGACCTCGCGGCCGACGAGCATCTCGAGGATGTCCAGCAACGGGCCGGCCATCGGCCGGCGGTTGGCGCCATCCATGATCAGGACCGCGAACGATGGCAGGCGGTGCAGGGCCGCCCGCTGGCGCGCCTCCGAGGCCAGGAAGTCGCGCCGCTCCTTGCTCGCGAGTCCGGCCACGATGACGCCGCGGATGCCCATCGCACGGGCCCGCGTAAGCGTCTCGGCATCGATCCGCGTCCCGACGACCAGGATCGTGCCGGCCAGGCCGACGTCAAGGCCGCCGGGTCGCAGGCCACCGCTCGCGCCGGTTGCCAGCCGCAGCTTGCCGCGCGTCGGTCCTCCGAGGGTCACGACCCCACGGATCCCTTGCCCCGTCGCACGCAGGGTGATGGACGTGCCCGGTTTGACGTCGCGGACGATCCCGGCCACGGGGGCTTCAAGGGGATCGGGCACGTCGCCGGTCGCCAAACGCCACTTGCCCCGCCACGTGAACAGGAGCTCTCCGCCGTCCTGCGTGTGGCGGACGCCAGTAGGTCCGGAGCGACCGTCGCGCGACCAGCGCGCGCCCGGGATCGGGTCGCCCGGCGACGACACCGCGATCTCCTCGAGTCGAGCATCGCGCAGGCGCTCGGCGATCGGCGCCCCGACCACGACCGATTCGCCTACGTCCACGAGCGAGCGGTCTCCCGGCGACAGGCTGAAGACGGCATCGACCGGCGATTCGATGAGTCGGCGCGCCGGCACCATCAGAAGGTCCATCGCAGCCGTGCTCACGATCGCACCGCGGGTCGGACGACGTCACGCCACGCTCGCAGCTGTTCACGCCGAGCATCGGCGCGTTCTGGGAGGCGCAGCGGGACGTCGCGCAGGTCGACGAGCAGGCCGGCGAGACCGCCGGCCACGTCGACGGCGAACCCGCGGCCCCGTCCGCCGAGCCGGACCGTATCGCGGAACCGGAAGTCGGCGACAGCGCCCTCGCCCGGAGCGAGCGGGACGATGGCCAGCTCGCCGGCCGCCAGCTCGGTCGTCGCGTCCCGTCGAGCTCCATGGACCACGAGCTGACCGGCGGACCGACCGATGCGCAGACCGGCCGGCATGACGACGGTGCCGAGCGGCGCCAGGAGGTCGTCAGCGAGATCGGCGACGACCGCCCGCCGCTCCATCGCGTCCGGGATACCACCGAGGGGCGCCAGGAGCGCAGCGTGGTCGTGCGCGAGCTGGCTCGCCCCGGGTCGCCTGAGGACGTCCGCGATGGTGAGGGCCACCAACGACGGAGGCATCGCGGACCACACCCCGCCGCAGGCGACGACGAGATCCGGGACGGGCTGCGCAGCCGAGTCGGTCGTGGCTTCGTGCAGCCGGACGAGTGAGGCGTGGGCGGCGGCGATCCGGAGGTCCAGCCCATCGCCGCTCGCGTCCGCCCAGGGAGCGATGCGCAACTCGCGCATCCGGTCGCGTAGCCGATGGCGATCCGAGGCGACAGTCGTCCAGGCCAGCACGCGATCCACGGTCTCATCGTCCGGTTCTGCGGGGGCCAACCCGGCGCGAGGCACGATCGCGAGATCCAGGCTACCGGGCTGGCTGGCGCTGGCCGGACGAGCGAACGCCCGCGTGGCACCGTCGTAGCCGATCTCGAGCAACTCCACCCGCCGATCGGTCACCTCGGCCAGCGTCATGGCGGCCACGCCGAGGGCGCGCCGCGCATCGGTCGCAGGCACGGCCAGCTCCAGCAACAGGTCTCGCAGCGGCGCACCGGCGGAGCCGGCTCGAGCGGCCGGCGCGAGCACGGTCTGGCCGGTCCGACGAGCCGGATCCCCGAACTCCGCGAGCCGTTCCGCCATCCCTCCGGCCAGCACGATCAACCGGTCCGGGCGCCGCGAAGCGACCGCCGCGACGAGGGCGGCGAGTTCGCCCAGCGCTCCTCGTTCATCGGCTGCGGGCGGATCCGTGGCGCCGGCCAGGATCGCGTCCGTCGCAGCGTCCAACAGCATCCTGGTCATCGCCAGGGGATCCGTGGTCTGGGCGCTTGCCCCGACCGTCCGCCACCCGCTCCGCTGGGCCGCGGCCACCAGGGGGGCCAACGAGCGCTCGGTGGCGGCCACGATGGCGAGCGTCCTGGCCGGCGCAGAGCGAACCTCCAGTCGGACGAGCTCTGGCGCGTCCGGACCGTCCATACCAAGCCGCGGCAGCATGTCCGCGTCGGCCCGCTGGATCCGCTCGAGGAGCCACGCGATGGCGGCCTCCGATCCGGCCTCCCGGGGCAGGGCGCAGGACCCGATCAGGCGCCAGGTACGGGCGAGCTTGCCGACGAGGGCGACGGAGACGGTGGCGGCGCCGAGGTCGACGGTCGCGAATGCGCGGGGCTCGGTGGTCACCGGAGCATGCTACCCGGCCACGCCGGTCGGCGGGCGCGTGGGGCCCGTGGCCGCTGTCGTGCCGTCAGGCGTCCCAGGTCATGTCGTCGTCGAATTCCTCGAGCCGCATGATCAGCTGTTCGATGCCGGCTTCGTCGGCGAGCAGCTCCGTGACGGACGCCACGTCGCCCCCGAACACGCCGTGGAGCACGGGGTCGAAGAAGAGCATCGCGTTCGCCCCGAGCGGGCGGTACGGACGGCTTGCCTCAAGGAAGTGGACCGCCGGGCCGGTCAGGCCACGCAACTGGATCTCGCGCGCGACCGTCTCGACCAGTTCATCGCGCTGCTCGTCTGCGGTCCCGTACTGGAAGCTCACGCGGTCACGCCAAGGACCGGACGTTCCGACGCAGCGATCGCCACCCGGAAGGCGTCGTACGCGGCCGCCCCGCGCAAGGCGAAGATGACGTGCTCGATACCGGGCGAGGCATCCAGTTCGGAGCGAACGGCGTCCACCGTGATGCGGGCCGCCTCCTCCAGCGGAAATCCGCCGACCCCGGTCCCGAGGGCCGGGAAGGCCACGCTCCTGGCGCCGATCTCGCGCGCCCTGGCCATCGCCGAACGGACGGCCTCCGCGATCACCGGCCCGCTCGTGCGGCGGTCGCGATCCAGCGAGACGGCGTGGATGACAGCCTTGGCTGCCAGCTTGCCGGCGGTCGTGACCACTGCTCCGCCCAGCGGGACCGGCGCCTGGCGCACGGCCGCGAACTCGATCGTGTCACCGCCGGCCCGTTTGATGGCCCCACCCACGCCCGTGGCCATCCACAGCGACAGGTTGGCGGCGTTCACGATGGCGTCCACTTCCAGGTCGCAGATATCGCCGTTCCAGAGCTCGATCCGAGCCACGTTCCCTCGTCATCCGATGAGTGTCCGCAGACCCATTGGTCCGGATCGGGAATGGTACACCCGTGGTACTCGCCGAGCCATGGAGGTCAGGACTTCCCAGGCATTCGTGGTGCGCAGTCGCGCCATGTCCGCGACCGTGATGCGTTCGTCACCCTGCGATCCGATGAGGACGAAGGCGTCGAACGTGTCCACCGGCGGTCCGGGCACGTCCGTCACGTCCACCATCGTGGCGTCCATCGCGACCCGGCCCACGACTGGGACGCGAACCCCGCGCACGAGCGCCTCCCCCCGATTCGACAGTGCGCGCGACCAGCCGTCGCCGTAGCCGAATGGCAGCGTGGCGATCCGGCTCGGTCTCTCCGTCCGGAAGGCCGGGCCATAGCCGATGCCCCAGCCGGAGGGCAGGTCGGCGACCCGGACCGGCCGGGCGTGGAGTGACATCGCGGGTCGCAGCGCCGCGCCCGCCAGTGCACCGGGCGAGCCGGCCTCCAGCTCGTCCGGGACCAGTCCGTAGACCGCCAGCCCGGGCCGGATCCCGTCGTACGCGGGGACGATCCCGGTCAGGATCCCGGCGCTCGCGGCCACGTGCCGCGGCATGTCCAGCCCAGCGGCACGAACGATCTTGAACGCGATGTCGAACGACGCCAGCTGGATGGCTGTGAGGTCCTCGTCCTCGGGCGCCTGCAGGTGCGTCCACAGCGCGGCCGGGTGGACGCCCGGCGCGGCGTGCAGGCGCTCCATCGCCCCACCCAGATCGGCGATGGCCAGGCCGCCGCGTCCCAGCCCGGTCTCGACTTCTACGTGGACGCCGAGCGACGGCGAGCCGGGCGTCAGCCTGGCGACCGCTCCGAGGAGGCTCTCCTCCGAGGCTCGATCGCCGATCGTCACAGACAGCCCGGCGAGCGCCGCATCTCCCACGCCGGTCGGGGGGATGGGGTAGAGGACGTGGATCTGACCACCGATCCCGCCGGCACGGAGCGCGAGCGCTTCGTCCAGGGTCGCGACACACAGGCCGTCCGCACCGGCGTCCACGAGCGCTCGGGCGACCTGGCTCGCGCCGTGCCCGTAGGCGTCGGCCTTGACCACCGGGTGCGCGGCGACGGCCGGCCCCACGATCCCGCGCAGGAAGCGCAGGTTCGCGACGATGGCGTCCAGATCGATCTCCAGCCACGCCAGCCGGGGGAGCGGCGGCAGGCCGGCCGCCGAGAGGCGGTCCTCGATCGGGATCAAGCCGGGTCGTCGGCCGGGCGGACGCCGAAGCCCAGACGCTTCCCGGCGGCCTTGCGGGCGGCGATCGCCGCGAGGCGCTTGCGCGCGATGGCGAGGCCATCCGGCAGGTCGGACGCGAGCACGCCCGCATCGCCCAGCCGTTCCCGCGCGGCGTCGCCCGCCAGCCCGTGCAGGTAGACGCCCAACCGGGCCGCATCGAACGGCGCGAGGCCCTGCGCCAGGAGCGACCCGATGGCACCCGCCAGCACGTCGCCCGTTCCGCCGCTGGCCAGCGCCGGGTTCTCGAACGGCGCGATGGCGACCTCGCCGTCCGGTGTCGCGATGACCGTACGGGCGCCCTTGAGGACCACGCACTGGCGCCAGCTCGTGGCGGCATCGCGGGCCGCGCTGACCCGCGCCACATCGTCCGCGACCAGGTCCCCGTCGGCAGCCGGGTCCCGGCCGCTTCCTGCACGGAGTCTCGCGAACTCCCCGGCGTGCGGTGTCAGGACCGCCGGACGACGCTCGCCGACCCACCAGTCATCCATCGTGGCCAGAGACCGCAGGGCTTCCGCGTCGAGCAGGATCGGTGCCGCGTCCGGCTCGTCCGCCACGATGAGGCGCCGGACCAGCTCGGCGGTGGCCAGACCCGGCCGCAACCCGGGCCCGATGACGATCGCATCGTGCTCATGGTCCAGGATCCGCGCGAACGCGGGATCCGGGTCGATCTCCTCGACATCGTCCTCGGGCAGCGCCATCGTCGTCGCTTCCACGACCTTGGCCGCGAACATCGGCTGGAGGGACTCCGGGACGGCGAGGGTCACGAGGCCGGCCCCGGTCCGGCCGGCGGCTCGGGCGACCAGCAGCGCCGCCCCCGCGTAGTCGAGCGACCCTGCGACGATCAGGAGTTTGCCGAACGAGCCCTTGTGGCCACGGACCGGGCGCTCGGGGAGCAACGCCGAGGCGATGGCATCATCGAGCTTCGTGGCACCGTCCGGGAACGGAGCCGGCGTCTCGTCGGCGGCCCCCTCAGGGGCCTCTTGACGTCCGAAGCCCACCGGCCCCTTGCCGGCCATCAGGCCCTGGCCGCGTCGCGCGCCGCCAGTCCGGCGGCCTGCAGGCGCTCCAGTCGGGCCAGGATCTTGCGCTCCCGGTCGTCGATCCGCTCGTCGATGTCGAGCGGGAATACATAGCGGCCACCGGCGGTGCGCACACCGAACGCGATCGCGACGGCGTAGTCCGACTCGTGCGTGATGGACACGGCGATGCGGCCCATCCCGAGCTGTTCGGCCCGCTCGGCGGCCCGGCCGTGCAGCTGGATCGACGGTTGCCCGGTCGGCAGCCGGACGACTTCGATGTCCTTCCAGCCGATGCCCCGGACGCCCAGCCCCAGGACCTTGCTGACCGCCTCCTTGGCCGCCCAGCGGCCGGCGAACGTCTCGGGCCGATCGCGGACATAGCGACGTTCTGCCGGCGTGAGGACGCGGTCCGAGAAGCGCGATCCGAACTTCGCGATCGACTTCGCGATCCGATCCACCTTGATGATGTCGATGCCGAGCTCGGTCGTGCCCGGCGGCACGAGCCCGGGCGGGAGCGTCACCTCGGTGGAGGGACCCGGGTCCGTCATCCCCTACTCGACCGTGACCGACTTGGCGAGGTTGCGTGGCTGATCCACGTCCGTGCCGCGAGCGACCGCCATGTGATAGGCGAACAGCTGGAGCGGGATGATCGCCAGCACCGACGACAGCGCCTCGTGCGTATCCGGGACGAAGACCACGTCGTCGGCAAAACGGTGGATCTGGGGGTCGCCCTCGGTCGCGACAGCGATGACCCGCGCGTCGCGCGCCCGACCCTCCATGACGTTACTGATGAGCTTGTCGTACACGGACGAGCGGGTCGCGACCGCGACCAGCGGGCATTCGGCGTCCAGCAGCGAGATGGGCCCGTGCTTGAGTTCGCCGGCCGCGTAGCCCTCGGCGTGGACGTAGCTGACTTCCTTGAGCTTGAGCGCACCCTCGAGCGCGGCAGGGTACGTGGAGCCACGCCCGATGAACATGAATCCGCGCGAGTTCACGTAGCGACGCGCGAGCGCCTCGGATCCGCCTGATGCGTTCTCGAGGGCGCGAGCGGCGGCGGCCGGCAGGGCGCGCAGGGCGGCTCCCAGTGCCAGCTCGGCGTCATCGGTGAGGGCGCCCCGGATCTTGGCGATGGCCGCGGCGAGGATGACCAGGGTGGTCACCTGGGTCACGAACGTCTTCGACGCTGCGACCGCGATCTCCGGGCCGGCCTGCAGGAACAGCACGGCATCCGATTCGCGCGTGATGGCCGATCCGACGGTGTTCGTGACGGCGATGACCGGGCACCCTCGGGCTCGCGCCAGGCGGACCGGGGCGATCGTGTCGGCCGTCTCACCCGACTGGGTGACGGCGATGACCAGGGTGCGGCTATCGAGCGGCGGCGGCGAGTAGCGGAACTCGGACCCGATGTTGGCGCGGGCGGGCAGCCCGGTCCAGTCCTGGATCGCGGACGCCCCGATGAGCGAGGCGTAGTGGGCGCTGCCACACGCGATCAACTCCACGCGGTCCACGGTCCGCAGGATGTCGTCCAGTCCCGCGAGTTCCTCGAGGTGGATGCGATCGTCGCGCGTGACGCGGCCGGAGATGGCCTGGCTCAGCGACTCGGGCTGCTCGTGGATCTCCTTGAGCATGAAGTGCTCATAGCCGCCCTTCTCGGCGGCCTCGGGCGACCAGTCGATCGTCGTCACCGGACGCTCCAGCGGCAGGCCGTCGACATCGGTGATGGTGACGCCCCACGGCCGGATGTCCGCGACGTCGCCATCCTCGAGGAAGACGATCTGATCGGTGTGGGCCAGGATCGCGGCCACGTCCGAAGCGAGGAAGCTCTCGCCCTTCGCAAGGCCCACGACCAGCGGCACGTTGTGGCGGGCACCGACCAGCCGGTCGCCCTCACCACGATGCATCGCGACGATCGCGTACGCCCCCTCGGTCTGGCGCAGGGCGTGGCGCACGGCATCGGCCAGGTCGCCGCTGTAAGCCTCTTCGATCAGGTGGGCGATCGCCTCGGTGTCGGTCTCCGACGTCAGGGTGTGCCCGCGCTCCTCGAGACCGTCGCGCAGTTCGCGGAAGTTCTCGATGATCCCGTTATGGATGACGGTGATCTCGCCGGTACAGTCCTGGTGGGGATGGGCGTTGAGGTCGTTCGGGCGGCCATGGGTCGCCCAGCGGGTATGGGCCAGGCCGATCGCGGCGTGCGGTGTCCGGTCCGCGATCGCGGTCTGGAGGTTGGCCAGCTTGCCGGCGCGCTTCTCGACGAACAGTTCGCCCGAATCGTCCACGAGGGCGATCCCTGCCGAGTCATAGCCGCGATATTCGAGGCGACGGAGACCTTCGATGAGGATCGGACCCGCTTCCCGGGGACCCGTATAGCCGACGATGCCGCACATTGGGGTCAGGCCCTCCGCTCGTGCCCGCCCGCACCTGCGGCCGGGTCGTGGTGACTCCGATGGATGGGCACCGAGGCTAGTCTAGACGCTCTCCGGCCAGAGCCGCGAGCGAGTCGGCCAGCTCGAGGACCAAGGCCGCGTCCGGACCCTCCACCATGACCCGCAGGGCGGGTTCCGTGCCGGATGGCCGGACGAGGATCCGGCCCTCCGGACCCAGGCGTTCGCTGGCCGCCGCGATCGCCGCACCCAGGATCCGGTCGCCCTCCCATTGGTCCTTGTGACGCGCTCGTACCGCCCGCTGTTGCTGGGGCAGGAGCGGGATGGCGGTGGCAAGGGCCGCCAGGGACGCCTTGCGAGCGCACATCACCCGCAGGACCTCCAGGGCGGTCACGATCCCGTCGCCCGACGTCGTGTGCTCCAGGATGATGACGTGGCCGCTCTTCTCCCCGCCCAGGGTGGCATCGGAGACCTGCATGCCTTCCAGGATGTACTTGTCCCCAACCGGGGTCCGGACGACCTGGCCACCGGCCGCCTCCACGGCCGACAGCAGGCCACCGTTCGACAGCACCGAGACGACGAGGCCGCCACCGGGCAGCGCGCCGCGCGCGAGCCGGTCGAGTGCGAGGATGCCCAGGACCTGGTCGCCATCCACGACCAGGCCGTCGGCGTCGACCGCGATCAGCCGGTCTGCGTCCCCGTCGAGGGCGAACCCGACATCCGCCCCGAACCGGACGACGGCCTCCGCCAGCGAGGCCGGATCCGTGGCGCCACAGCGGACGTTGATGTTGATCCCGTCCGGATCCGCGTGGATGACCTCGACCGTGGCGCCGGTCGCGGCCAGGATGCCCGGACCGAGCGCCGAGCCCGACCCGTTCGCGCCGTCAAGGACGACCTTGAGGCCGACGGCGGGGATCCCGGTCGCCAACCCGAGTCGGTGCGCCCGGTATTCCTCGACCAGTTCGCGCGCGTCGACGACACGACCGAGACCGGCGTTGCCGACCCCGACCAGCTCGTCGGCTCCCCAGATCAGCCCCTCCAGCTCGTCCTCGACCCCGTCGTCAAGCTTGAGGCCACGGCCATCGAGGACCTTGAGGCCGTTGTCGTCCGCCGGGTTGTGCGAGGCCGAGACCATGATCCCGCCGGCGAACGAGCCGCGGGCGGCCAGGAACGCCAGGGCCGGGGTCGGGACGACCCCCACCTGGTGGACGTCCGCGCCGAGGCTCGTGGCGCCCGCCGCGATGGCGGCGACGAACATGTCGCCCGAGCGTCGCGTGTCCTGACCGACCACGATCGAGCCGCCGGCCGCACCCAGGTGATGGGCCGTGGCGCGCCCGAGGGCATACGCGAGGGGCGGCTTGAGGTCGACATTGGCGATGCCGCGGATGCCGTCGGTGCCGAAAAGTCGGGGCAAGGGTTCAGCCTCCGCTGGGGATCGCCGACGCACCGGACGAGGTCGCCAGGGCGACAACGACCGTGACGTTCGGTGGACTGGACGTGACGAGGGTGAGTCCGGTCGGCAGGGAGACCGTGACGAGGACATCGGTGGAGGTGCCCGCCTCGAGGGCGGAGAC
Source organism: Candidatus Limnocylindrales bacterium (assembly GCA_046593725.1). Taxonomy (GTDB): domain Bacteria; phylum Chloroflexota; class Limnocylindria; order Limnocylindrales; family CSP1-4; genus SPCO01. Next base: position 8,993 of record JBKJQY010000112.1, on the reverse strand, counting down.
ATCAAGATCGGCCACGATGGTCGCCCCGGAGAGCCGGTCGAGGTCTGCCGTGGAGCCGCCGATCGTCAGCAGGACGCGATCGGTCGAGAGCGTGTAGGTCAGGCCAGGCTTGGCCCCCACGAGACGAAGGCCGGCGCTGAACGTACGCGTCGAGGTGACCGGACGGAGCGTCACCGTCACCTGGACCGTGCCGGCGCCGAGGGGCACCACGCCGGTGGGTACGGCCAGCGCCACGGTCAGCCGGACGTCGGACGACGCACCCGCGACCGACACGGGTCGGGTCTCCAGGCTGGTAAGCACCGCGAGCTGATCCGCATCCCCTTCCACGGTGACGATGGCCGGGTTCACGGTCACGGCGGCGATCTCGAAGCCGGCCGCCGGCGAACCGGCCAGGACCGGCGTCACCGGCAACGTGCGGCTCTGCTTGTCCGTGAAGACCGGGATGGTCACCCTCGCCGTCGCGGGCGTCACCTCGATCGGGCGGACGGCGTTGCCGACGCCATCGACCGGGATGAGCGGGAGATCGCTATCGAAGTTCAGGCCGCTTGGGTCGATGACCACGTCCGCGCGCACGGCGGCGACCAGGGCGACGGCGGAGGCGGGACCCGACACGACCACGGCCGACGGCGCGACGGCCGTCGTGCCGAGCTCCACGCCCGAGCCGTACGGACTGATGGCCACACGGACGGGCACGGTCTTGGTCGTCAGCTCCTCGAGCAGGATGCTGACGAATTGCGGCTCGGAACCCAGGACCGTGATCCTCGGATCGACGGACCGGACCGTGACCGGGACGCTCGCGATCCCGGCCCTCGGATCGACGTTGGACAGGTCAACCTCGGCGGTGAACGTGGCGGTCACCGGATTGACGTCGGGCGGTGCGAAGTAGCGCACCGTCGTGACCGGCGGGATCGGCGACATGCGGACCGTGCCGGCCGGCTGGCCGGAGACCTGGACCGGGATCGCGCCGCCGTAGGTCTGGGTGTTCTGCGACAGGACGACGCCGCCGTACAGGAGGACGGCCAGACCCGACGCAGCGAGCTTTAGCGGCCAGTTGTGGACGATGACCCCGATGAACCGGCTCAAGGGACCGCCTGGACCGTCGAGACTGCAGCGGTGTCGTCACCCGCCGTCCGGGCGGGCTTCGGGACCACCTCGTCGTCTGTCGGGCGCGGCGGCTCGCTGATCGGCGTCCCCCTGGACCGGCCGAGGTCGCGCAGACGCGGGCCTCGACCGGCCGTGCCGGTCGCATCCCCACCCGGCCGCCAGACGAACGCGGAGCGCCGGCCATGGTTCGGATCCAGCAGGGTCCGGATCGCCCTGGCCAGCTGCGGTTCGTTCAGGTTGCGCACGATCCGGGTCCGCTCGACGAGGCTGATCTGACCGTTCTCCTCGGACACGACGATGACGATGGCGTCGGTCTGTTCAGCGATGCCCAGGGCGGCGCGGTGCCGCGTCCCGAACCGCTCCGTGTGGACCGTCGTGTCAGCCAGGGGCAGCGTCGCACCCGCGGCGACGACCATCTCACCGCGGATGACGACGGCGCCATCGTGGAGCGCTGTCCGCGGCGCGAAGATCGTCCGCAACAGGTCCGCAGAGACATCGCCATGGATCATCACGCCGGTCTCGGCGACCTCCTCCAGGCCCGTCTCACGCTCGAGCACGATGAGCGCCCCGTGGCCGTCTGCAGAGAGCCCGGCGGCGGCCTTGGCCACCTCCGCCGCCACGTGTCCCACGGCACGTGACTCCGCCGGCGACAGCAGCCAGCCGAACGAGCCGACCCGCCCGATCCGCTCCAGGGCACGTCGCAATTCCGGCTGGAAGACGACCACGACCGCGAACAGGCCAACGACGGCGCCCGCCTGCAGGATCCGGGTCAGGAGGCGCAGATCGAGGGCGACCGCGAGGACGTAGACGATGAACAGGACGCTCACGCCGATCACGAGTCGGACCGCCCGCGTACCCCGGATCAGGCTGAAGAGCCAGTAGATCAAGAGGGCGGTGAGCCCGATATCGATGACCGTGGTCAGGCGGACCTGTTCGAGGATCGATCGCAGGAGCTCCGGCATCGCTTCCGAGTGTAGCATCGCCTCACGGGCGCCCCGGACTCGCCCGACGGTCAGTGACCGCGGGTCATCCGTACCTGGCTGCGAGGCGCGGCTCATCCGGGAGGCGTTCCGCGACGAACATTGCGAGCCGGTCGTGGGTCGCCTCATCGGCGGCCAGGTCGGCCAGGCGACCCAGCAGGATGATCTTGTCCACAGCCGCCACTCGCCAGCCACGATCAAGGTACAGGCTGGCCAGTGCAAGGTGGATGTCCGGGTCCGCGGGCATCGAGGCGAGTGCCAGGTAGCAGGTGTCGAGCGCCGCCTCCAGGCGGCCGTCCTTGCGCTGTGCGGCTGCCGCCGCGAGGATCGCCGTCCGGGTGGCCTCCTGGTCGTCGCCGTCCAGGGCCCGCTCGGCGACGACCAGCAGGTCGACCTTCGGTGGCCGGGTCACCGCCTGCACGACGACGGGAGCCTCGAGCGTGGTGGGGTCTGGGTCGGGTATCGGGAGGTCGCTCAAGGTCGGCGCGGGGCGCACAACGCGCGGCTTCGAGGCCGGATCGCCGAGGACCTCGAGCGCCCGCCCGAGTGCGACCGTCGAGGCCATGTCGCGACCCTCGCTACGGAGGCGCCGCGCGAACCCCTCGACCTGCTCCCGGCGATCGCGAGATTCGGCTAGCTCCAGCGCCTCGCGCTGCGCATCGCAGGCCTCCGCGAGCCGACCCTGACCGTCGAGGACGGCCGACAGCCGGTCGAGCGCGTCGGCCGCATCGGAGCGTCGATTCATGGCGGTCAGGCTGTCGGCCCGTCCGCGAAGCGCTGTCTCATCGGCGGGCGCTCGTTGCAGGGCCCCGCCGAAGGCGTCGATGGCCTCGTCAAGTCGCTCCAGCCGAGCCAGCACGGCCCCGAGGCTGATGTACGGCAACGCTCGGTCCGGTGCGATCTCGATGGCTTCGCGATAGGCCGCCAGCGCCTCCTCCGGCCGCCCATGTTGCGCGGCGATGTGGCCGCGGCGCAGGGCGTCCTTGTAGCGCTCGAAGAGGTCGTCGCTCACGACGCTAGCCTAGGACACCCAGCAGTTCGACGAGCAGCGCCTTTTGTACGTGGAGACGATTCTCGGACTGGTCGAAGACAAGGCTGCGCGGCCCGTCCATGACCTCTGAGGTGATCTCTTCCCCACGATGGGCCGGCAGGCAATGCATGGCCTTGGCATCGGGCCCGGCGACGTCGAGCAGGACGTCGTCCACCTGGTAGCCGGCGAACGCATCGCGCCGCTCCTCGGCCTCAGCTTCCTGGCCCATGGACGTCCACGCATCGGTGTACACGATCGCCGCCCCGCGGACCACAACGCGCGGGTCCGTCCCGAAGACGATCCGCCCACCGCTCGCCCCGGCCAGCGCGTCCGCCTTCGCCACGATCCGGTCGTTCGGACCGTAGCCCGCTGGGTGGGCGAGGCGGACCTCCATCCCCATGGCCGCCCCCAGAAGGGCCAGCGAGTGGTAGACGTTGTTACCGTCGCCGACGAACGCGACGACGACTCCCTGAAGATCGCCCACGTGCTCGCGGATCGTGAAAACGTCGGCGAGCGCCTGGCACGGATGCTCGCGGAGCGTCAGGCCGTTGATGACCGGGATGCTCGCCTGGGCGGCCAGTTCGACGACGACCTCGTGTGGCCCCGTTCTGACGACGATCGCGTCCACGAACCGCTCGAGGTTGCGCGCCACGTCGCGCACGCTTTCGCGGGCGCCCAGGACGGTGTCGTTGGTCAGGTAGATGGCGTTGCCGCCGAGCTGGGCCATCCCGGCATCGAAGGTGACTCGGGTCCGCAGGCTCGGCTTCTGGAACAGCATCGCCAGCGTCCGCCCGACCAGCGGCGGCTCGGCATGCCGACGATGCGCCCGGAACTCTGCCTTGAGCCGGGTCGCCGTCGCAAAGACCCGCTCGACCTCGGCCGCCGACAGATCCGCGACGCTCAACAGATCCCGCCCGACCAGCGATCCGGTGACGCTCATGCCGCGATCTTCGAGTCGGTCGCGGAGCCCGGGGTCGCGGTGGCGTCTACCGGTCGCGCCGTTCGGGCTCGTCCAGGCGAAGGCGCCGGCAAGCGACCGAGCGAGCGCACCTGAGGGTGCGTAAGCGAGAGAGCGCAGCCGAGCAACGCACGCATGGGCGAGCCTGGGCGGCGCTCAGTTAGCGCTTGGTGTACTGAGGCGCCTTGCGGGCACGCTTCAAACCGTACTTCTTGCGCTCCTTCATGCGCGGATCGCGCGTGAGGAAGCCGGCCTGGCGAAGCGGGAGTCGGTTGGCCTCAGGGTCTACCTCCAGGAGCGCCCGGGCGATGCCGTGGCGGATCGCGCCGGCCTGGCCGGTGACGCCACCACCCTCGACCTTGATCATCGCGTTGAAGCGACCTTCGGTCCCGGTGACGCGGAACGGCATGCGCAGATCGGTCTCGCTCACGGCGTTGCCGAAGTGCTCATCAAGGCTGCGACCGTTGACCACGATCTCGCCCTCACCCGGCAGCAGCCGGACGCGGGCGATGGCCGTCTTGCGACGACCGGTGCCGGAGTAGAAGGCGGTGCTGGACATACTGGTGATGCTCCTCGTCAGGCGAGCGGTTCAGGCTGCTGAGCCTGATGCGGATGATCGGAGCCCGGGTAGACCTTCAGCTTGCGGAGCTGCTGCGTCCCGAGTCGATTGTGCGGAAGCATGCCCTTGACCGCGCGTCGGATGACTTCCTCCGGGCGGCGGGCCAGCAGGTGACCCAGGGTCTCCTGCTTGAAGCCGGCAGGGTACCCGCTGTGGCGGGAGTAGAGCTTGGATTCGAGCTTGTCGCGGGTGACCGCGATCTTCGAGGCGTTCAGCACGATGACGTGATCGCCCGAGTCGAGGTTCGGCTGGTACAGCGGCTTGTGCTTGCCCTCGAGGACGGGCGCGATGCGCGAGGCAAGGCGACCGAGCGTCTCATCCGTCGCGTCGACGACGTACCAGCGTCGCTCGATCTCGCTTTCACGGACCGAGTAGGTCTTCGCGTTCATCGTTGCTCGTGTTCTCCGTTCGTTCGTTCCGGTCGTCGCCCGAGGGCGACGTGCCGGAGGCAGAGCCCCTTGGCCGGGGCGGCCGCCCCGTCGAGGGCCGGTCCGTCCCCGGCGAATGCCGAGCGGACCGTTTCGATATCGATCTGTCCAAGGCCGACCACCAGAAGGGCGGCCACGATGCGCCGGACCATCCCGCGAAGGAACGAGTCGGCCCGGACGTCGATCGTCACGAGCCGTCCCTCCCTCCTGACCCGGACCGAGATGACGGTCCGGACCGGCGAGCGGTCCGTTGCCCCGAAGGCGCTGAAGTCGTGTCGGCCGATGAAGACCGACCCGGCTCGCTCCATCGCGGCGGTGTCGAGCGGGGCCCGTACCCCGAGCGATGTCCGCTCGGTGAGAGGGCTGCGCGGCCCGTTCCAGACGGTGTAGCGATACTCCCGGTATCGCGCCGCATAGCGGGGCTTCCAGTCCGGCGGGACGATCCGCAGCTCCCTGATGGCGACATCCCCAGGAAGGAGCGCATCGAACGCCCGTCCCAGTTCCTCCGCCCCAAGGCGCCCGTCCCAGGAGAAGGCGATGACCTGTCCCGTGGCGTGCACTCCGGCGTCCGTTCGGCCTGCCCCGTCGATCCGCGATGAAGCCCCGTTACCGAGGCCGACCAGCGTGGTCTCCAGGATACCCTGGACCGTCCGTCTGCCAGGTTGGACCTGGAAGCCGGCGAAGTCCGTGCCGTCATATTCCACCCGTGCCTTGTACCGCACGGTCGCTCCCTCTCGAGAGCGATCACCTCCCTGGCGGCTCATGCCTTCGTTGGCGCCCCCGCCTGTTCGCTCATGCACCTTCGGGTGCACTCGCTCCCATGCTCGACGCCGCCTTGGCCTGAACTCGCCATCGAGGCGATCTCCAGTTACCTGTGATCCTGCTCAGACGAGCTCGATCTGGACGATCTCCGCCGCGTCTCCACGGCGCTGGCCGAGCTTGACGATCCGGGTGTAGCCGGACGTCCGGTCGGCGTATTTGGGTGCGATCTCATCGAACAGCTTCGTCACGACGAGCGGCTCGTCGGGGAACTGCGAGACCACGGACCGGCGGGCGGCGAGATCGCCGCGCTTGGCCAGCGTGATCATCTTCTCGACGCGGCTGCTGATCTCCTTGGCCTTGGCCTCGGTCGTCTTGACCCGCTCGTAGCGCAGGACCGACACGGTCAGGTTCTTGTACAGCGCGAGGCGTGGCCCCTGCTTGCGGCTGAGCTTGCGGCCGCCGATGCGGTGGGAGGCCACGGCTCAGCCCTCCGCCTCGTCGTCGAACGGGGCGTCGTCCTCGACATCGTCGAGACCCTCCGTCTCCGAGTCCGGGATGATGAAGCCGCGCATGCGCAGGCGCTCCTTCATCTCGTCGAGCGACTTCTTGCCGAAGTTGCGCATGCGCAGGAGATCGTCGTCTTTCAGCTGCAGCAACTGGCCGACCTTGACGATGTTGTTGCGCTTGAGCGAGTTGTAGGCGCGCATCGGGAGGTCGAGCTCCTCGATCGGCATATCCAGCATGTTGGCCGGGAGCGCCGGAGCGCCGGGGACGGCGGAGGCGGGAGCGGCGGCCATGCCGATGGTGACGAACGGGCGGAACTGGTTGACCAGGATCTCGGCGGAGCGACTGAGGGCCTCCTCCGGGCTGATCGTGCCATCCGTCTCGATCTCGATCGTGAGCTTGTCGTAGTTGGTCATCTGACCCACACGCATGCTCTCGACCTGGTAGTTGACCTTGCGTACGGGCGTGAAGATCGCATCCACGGCGATGACACCGATGGGGAGGGCCTCGGCGCGTTCCGCGCCCAGGTAGCCGACGCCGCGCTCCACGGTCAGGTCCATCTCGATCGTCACGTCATCCGTGTCGAGCGTCATCAGGACGAGTTCCGGGTTCACGATCTCGATATCGGCGGACTCGGCGATGTCGCCCGCGGTGACCGCGCCGGCGCCGCTCTTGATCAGGCGCAGCGGGACCGGGTGGCCGGCGTAACTCTTAAGGCGCAGCTTCTTGACGTTCAGGACGATCTGGGTGACGTCTTCCTTGACGCCTGGGATCGTCGAGAACTCCTGGTAGATGTCACGGATCTGGATGCTGGTGACGGCGGCGCCCTCCAGCGAGGAGAGCAGGACCCGGCGGAGGGCATTGCCCAGGGTCACGCCGTAGCCGGCCTGCAGGGGTCCGGCTTCGTACTTGGCGTACGTGCCGACTTCCTCGACGGGCTCGATCTGCGCGGTCTCGAGTTCGATCATGAGGGCGGGTTACCTCGAGTAGTACTCGACCACGAGCTGCTCGTTGAGATCGAGCGGCATCTGGTCGCGGCTGGGCGGGGTGACCACGGAACCGGCGAGGTTCGCGGCATCGATGGTGAGCCACTCCGGCGCCTGGTGGTTGCGGAGCGTTTCCTTGGCGATCTTGAACGGCTCGCGAGCGCGGTGCGTCTCGCGGACCTCGATCTTGTCGCCGGGGCGGGTCTGGTAGGACGAGATGTCCGTCGGGCGGCCGTTGACCGAGAAGTGGCCGTGGTTGACCAGCTGGCGGGCCTGGGCACGCGAGGTGGCAAGGCCCATCCGGTAGACGACGTTGTCCAGCCGCAGCTCCAGCGAGCGCAGGAGGTTTTCGCCGGTCACGCCGGGCCGGTTCTCGGCATCGACGAAGTAGTTGCGGAACTGGCGCTCGAGGACGCCGTACGTGCGGCGGACCTTCTGCTTCTCACGCAGCTGCAGCCCGTACTCCCCGACCTTGCGACGGCGGACGCCGTGCTGGCCGGGCGGTGTCGGTCGACGCTCGAAGGAGCATTTCTTCGTATAGCAGCGCGTGCCCTTCAGGAAGAGCTTGGCGCCCTCTCGCCGGCACAGGCGGCAGACGGATTCGGTGTAACGGGCCATGGGTCCTCTAGGTTCCTAGACTCGGCGCCGCTTGGGCGGGCGGCAACCGTTATGCGGGATCGGGGTGACATCGGTGATGGCGCTGACTTCCAGGCCGGCCGTCTGGAGGGACCGGATGGCCTGCTCACGTCCGGCGCCGGGACCCTTCACGTAGACCTCGACTTGGCGCATGCCGTGCTCCATGGCGCGCTTCGCAGCGCCATCGGCCGACAAAGCGGCGGCGTACGGAGTGCTCTTGCGGGAACCCTTGAAGCCGGCGACGCCGGCAGAGCCCCAGCTGATGACCGCCCCGTTGAGGTCCGTGATGGTGATGATCGTGTTGTTGAACGTGGCCTGGATGTGAACGTGCCCCTGGGGGACGTTCTTCTTCTCACGCCGACGCTGCTTGACGACCTTCTTGCGTTCCGCCATTCCTGGTCAGTCCCTCGTCACTTCTTGCGCCGCACGCCGACCGTCTTCTTCGGTCCGCGCCGCTGGCGAGCGTTGGTCTTCGTCCGCTGGCCACGGACCGGGAGGTTGCGCCGATGGCGCAGGCCGCGGTACGAGCCGATCTCGATGAGACGCTTGATGTTGAGTGCGACCTCGCGGCGCAGGTCTCCTTCGACCTTATGACGCCGATCGATCACTTCGCGCAGCCGATTGACCTGCTCTTCGGTCAGGTCGCGCACCCGGGTGTCCGGGTTGATGTTCGTCTGGGCGAGAATCTTCTGGCTGGTGGGCAGACCGATCCCGAAGACGTAGGTGAGGGCGACCTCAACCCGCTTCTCGCGCGGGATGTCGACGCCGGCGATTCGTGCCATCGGTTACCCCTGCCGCTGCTTGTGCTTGGGATTGATGCAGATGACCATCACGGCGCCATGGCGACGGATGACCTTGCAGTGGTCGCAGCGCGCCTTGACGGAGGCTCTGACTTTCAACGGATCCTCGATCGTGTCGTGTGGGTGGCGATCATTTGAGTCGGTACGTGATGCGGCCGCGTGTCAGGTCGTATGGCGACAATTCGA
>JBKJQY010000043.1:0-2500 GCA_046593725.1 Candidatus Limnocylindrales bacterium | reverse complement strand
GCGATGAGCATCGGCGGTCCTGTCGTCGTCCCCGCCGACTTGCGCGCTGCGGCCCTCCAGCGCGCGATGGCCTTCGACGCGGCGGGGACGCGACAGGCGTAAGACAGGTGTGAGCTGTACGCTGGGTCCGTCCCCTCCCCATGCCCGGAGCCCTGAATGCCCTCGACCCCGACCCGCCTTGGCGCCCTCATCTGGAACCAGTACACGACGTGGCCCGCCATGCTCGAGGCCGGTCGCCGCGCCGATACCCTCGGCTACGACACGCTGTGGACGTGGGACCACTGAGCCCTATGCGAGACTCCGGTATGGAGGCTCGGCACCATCAGGATGGCGCTGTCCTGCATCCGAAGGCGAGCACGTCGAACGTCCGCTCGCTCATGACCGAGTCGTCAAGCTCGGCTGCCAGCCGCGCGTTGACCTCGGGCGATCGACTGGCCTCGTACGCTCGGCAGGCGGCCTCGTCCTCCCAGACCCAGACACCGATCCCCGTGTCCGGGTCGCCGGTCTCGGTCGCAAGCAGCCGGGCGATCAGACCCGGCACGTCGGGAGTCGGCGCAGGGCGGACGGCATCGCCCATCCCTCGTGCGGCGACCGAGTCCCTGGCGCCCGGTCGGTACCGCCATCCGGTGTACAGCTGCACAAACATCCATCACTCCTTCGAGACCATCGCTGAATTGGAGGCATCATGACCGAAGTGAAGATCGGTGCGCTGTGCTGGAACCAGTACACCGACTGGCCGTCGCTACTCGAAGCGGGCATCCGTGCCGACCGACTTGGATACACATCGCTCTGGACCTGGGACCACCTGTACCCGATCGTGGGCAGCCACGAAGGCCCGATCCTCGAGGGCTGGCTGACGCTCGCCGCCTGGGCGCAGGCCACGGAGCGGATCCGTCTCGGGCTGATGGTGGGCGCGAACACGTTTCGCGAGCCGTCCCTGACCGCGAAGATGGCCACGACGCTGGATCATATCTCGGGCGGCCGCGCGATCCTGGGCATCGGTGGCGCCTGGTTCGAGACGGAGCACGAGGCATACGGCCTCGCCTTCGGGGACGGCTTCCCGGAGCGCCTGCGCTGGCTGGGCGAGGCATTGCCGATCATGCGCGGGATGCTCCACGGCACGAACCCGACCGCGGCCGGCCCGCGATACACCACGAAGGCTGTCCGTAACGACCCGCCGCCGATCCAGGAGCGACTGCCGATCCTCATCGGTGGTGGCGGCGAACAGGTCACCCTCAAGCTCGTCGCCCGCTACGGCGACGCGAACAACCTGGGGGGCGGTCTCGAGACCGTGAAGCGCAAGGAAGCGATCCTCGTGCAGCACTGTGAGACGGTGGGTCGCGACCCCGCCGAGATCGAGCGCACGATCGGCCTCGGGAGCGTCATCATCCGCGATTCCCGCGACGAAGCCCTTCGCGTCCAGAAGGCGATGTTCGCCGCGAACGGTAACGCCGACGTCTGGACCGATCAGCCGGTCGGGACCCCGGAGGATGTCGCGGAACGTGTCGCACCGTTCCTCGAGATCGGCTATCGCCACCTCATCGCCGGGTTCCCGTCGCCGCACGACGAGGAGTCCATGACCCGCTTCGCGACCGAGGTCCGGCCGCTCCTCCAGGGTGATTGACGACGCGCCCCGCCGAACGGCGTAGAGTCAGCGGATGGAGATGTATCAGGTCTGGTTCATCGCAGCGCTGGCACTGCTGGTCCTGGAACTCGCGAGCACGACGTTCTTCGCCATCTTCCTGGCCGTCGGGGCATTCGCAGCGGGTCTGCTCGCCTTCTTGGTCCCGTCCAGTGCGATCTGGTTCCAGGCGGTCGTGGCCATCGCGGTCGCGATGATCGGCGTCATCCTGGTTCGCCCGACGGCGGCACGACGACTGCGTCGGCAAGGTCCTGCGCCCCAGACCCCGGGGGTCCACGGCGGCTTCATCGGCCAACGCGTCCTCGCCCTCGATGAACTGGGCGACGAGCTCCATCCCGGCCACGTTCGGTTGGCCGGCGAGACCTGGATGGCCTTTTCCGCCGATCAGCACACGATCCCGATGGGCGCTCCGGTGATCGTGACCGAGGTCCGCGGGACCACGCTCGCGGTCCGACCCACCAACGGTTCACCTGTCCCGGCCGAAACGTCGGCCACCTCGGAGGCCTGATCGGACATGGAAACCGGAACCGTCGTGTTGGTCGTCGCATTCATCGTCGCGATCCTGTTCATCCTGTTCGCCTTCTACCTGCTCCGGAATACGGTCAACCTCGTCCAGCAGGGGTTCGTCGGGGTGGTCACGCGCCTTGGTGAGTTCCGGGCCATCCACGAGCCAGGTCTCGTCATCATCGCCCCGTTCATCGACAAGCTCGTGACCGTGGATATGCGCGAGCAGCCTCTTCCCGGCGATCGACAAGAGGTCATCACCAAGGACAACGTCGTGGTCGCGGTCAACGCCACGATCTTCACCCAGGTCGTGGATGCCAAGCAGGCCCTGTTCAGCATCGCCCGGTTCGATGT
>JBKJQY010000081.1:0-7079 GCA_046593725.1 Candidatus Limnocylindrales bacterium | reverse complement strand
GGCCCTTGCCGTCGTGGCCGCCGAAGCCCGAGCGCACGGCGGAGGCGTCCAGCGAACCGTCGCTGTTCGACGTGCCCTCGGCTCGGACGTGGTCCCCGACCGCGATATCGGCGAGGGTCTTGCCGGCGACGCCGTCGACCCTGTACGTGGTCGAGCCACTGACGTGGATCGTGGCGGTCGTCCCGTCACGGCGCGTGACCGTGATGGAGTCGGAGGTCTTGGCGGTCACCTCGCCACGCAGGCTGGGCATGACGACGGCGATCTCGGTGATCGTGAACGAGCCGTCCGTGGCCCTGGTCTGCCCGAACCGGATCTCGTCGCCGACCGCGAGGTCGCCGATGGCGATGGTGGCGCCGGCCTTTGTGATCGCGGTCGCGCTCGTGACCACGATGGTGCGGGTCCAGCCATCCTGGGTCTTCAGCGCAAGATCCGACCCGTTGATCGAGGTGATCTTGATGGCACCGAACCCGCGACCAAAGCCGCCGAAGTCAATATCACCCGGTCTGCCCCGGTCGCCCCTGCCGCCGACGGTCGGGTCGTCGCTGGCGGAAGGTGTGATCGGGTTCGTCGTGGAACCCGACGGCCCGGGCGATGCGCCCATGGCGGCGACCGCCCCGACGAGGATCAGCGCGGCCGTCCCGGTCACGATGCCGACACGCACGAATGGCGAGGTGCCCCGATTCGGCGGCTTCGGCTTCGGCGTGAGCTCCACGTTCGACGGTTCCGGACGGACCGGGACCAACGGGACGATGTGTTCAGACTCGGTCATGAAGACCTCCTGGTTGCCTTGGGGTCGCGCTCCGGGACCCGATACAGGAAGCCTGGTCCTCCAACCTTCAAGTGTTCTGAGAAGGCTGAAACGAACGATCGGCCGACCCCGCGCGGTGGAGGAGACGCCGCGTCGAGGGTCAGCCGATCAAAGGACGGTGGAGATCACTCGAGCCAGCGGGAGGTTGACTCGATGCGTCTGGAAGGCGCCTGTCGATCGGCCGTCAGGGTCGTAGCTTCGCCCGCCCGTCTGAGAGGAGTCTGAGAACCTCGAGCCCGCGTGCGGTCGTATCATCGCGACGATGACCGACACCGCCGAGCCCGCCATCGACAAGGACATCGTCGCCTGGTCCGACCTGGACGACCTGGTGCTCACCCTGGCGGAACGACTGGCCACGATGACCTTTGACGTGATGCTCGCCATCACCCGCGGTGGGCTGGTCCCGGCCGGGATGCTGGCCTATCGGCTGCGGCTCAGGAATATCCTGGTCGCTGCCGTCGAGTACTACGACGATGATGGACTGCCGGGACCCCATCCCACCTTCCTGCAGTTCCCGGCCGATCCGCTCCTGCGCAGCCAGCGCGTACTCATCGTCGACGAGGTCTGGGACAGCGGCACGACGATCGCGGCCGTCACGGATCGCGTCCGCCAGGCAGGCGGCATCCCGACGACGGCCGTGCTGCACTACAAGCCAACACGCTCCACGGTCCCGGGCGCCCCGGACGTCTACGCGGTGGAGACGGACCGCTGGGTGGTCTACCCGTTCAAGGCGGGCGGCTGACGACGGCCCAAGCCGGCCGCGAATGGGTCGAATGCCTCTGTCCGTTCGGCGACCGCATCCGCGCCCAGAGCCGTGGGTCTGACGTTGCCTCCCGGGTCGTCGCTCAACGCGGACCAGCCTCGCTCCGAAAGGCCTTCCAGCGTGGCGGCGGCCGCTGCCAGCATCCCCCTCGCATGGTCCAGGGCGACACCCGAGAGCGGGCCGGGCACCGTCGCCGCCGCGACGTCCGCTGCGACCCCGATCGTGACCCGGGTCGAGCGAGCGGTCGACCATGGATCCCGACTCCCCGTGCGCGATACCAGCGCCACCTCGCCCGCGTGCACGAGGGCTGCGGCCAGGATGTGCGGCCATCTGGCGGCTGCCGCTGGATCCTCCGCATGGGGTCCGATCGGCTCAGCGAACCCGAGCGCGAGGTCCGGGAAGAGCGCGCGGCGCACGACCACCTCGGCGATCGCCCGGGCTGCCGGCGAAGGCTCGTCAGCCAGCCAGACAGGCAGGGCGCCCGCAACGATCTGTGACGCCGACACGCCGGCAGAGCGAGCCAGCGAGATCGAGATGAGCTGGAGGGCGAGGGCGCGACCCGAGCGCATCGGGGCGTCGGACGGGACACCGGCGCGCAAGTCCGGTCCCACGACAAGCGGACCGGGCCCGATGGCGACGATCGTGCCGGACCGACCGTGGAGGCGATGGGCGAAGGCATGGTCGGCCAGGGCGCGATCCGGATCCACGCCGTCCACGACGATCTCGGTCATCGGGTCCGACTCGACGATATCGATGCGCTCGAAGGCGGCGACGACGGCACTTTCCGGCGCCCACAGCGCCGGGGCCGCCGTGGCCAGCCGGACGTAGCCGCGTCGCTCAGCGGCGGCCTGGTCCAACGCGCGCCGCAGTTCGGTCAGGGCGCGCTGACTGCCCGTCGGGGCCGGCTCGATGGGTTCAGTCCGGCCAGTGCCGCCCGGGCGGTCCGCTCGATCACTGGGGCGCCACTCCGATACCTCGATGCCGGCGTCGGTGAGGCGTGCCGCCAGTTCTCGCCCGATCGGGACCTCGACCCGAAGGAGATCCATCCCGGCGGCGACCAACTCCGGTGCGGACTCCAGCGCGTCGGCGACATCCGATTCGAGGACCGTCGTGCCGATCCACGGCCGAGGCGCGTCGCCGAGCACGTCGATCGTCTCGCGCCGAACGGTCCGTTGGGCATCCATCCGCTCGACCGCGGCGCCGGCGAGTCGGGTCGCCTCGGCCTCCGCCACTACTCGGCGGTCCGGACGCAGGAGCAGTTCGGCCTCCAGAGCCAGGTCCACCGCCCCCGAGGCGATGTCCTGGGCAAGCTGCGCCGGATCCAGGTCGTACTCGAGGAGGGCCATCGCGAACGGCAGGGCGATGCCGCCACCCAGGCCACCAGGAAGCGCGGCCAACCAGCGATCGACCGTGGCCGCGGCCAGCGGGCGGCCGTCCCGATCCAGCCCGTTGACCCCGAACAGCCGCAGGATCGCGCGTTCCTGGCCGGCACTGGTCGTGGCGCGAGCGCGTGCCCCCCACGAGCCGGCGAGGGTGTCGGCCAGCCCGAGGAGTCGATCGGTCTCGCGCAGCGGATCCGTCACGGGGGCCAAGTCTAGCCCGCGCTCAATCGACCGTGCCGGCCAGGCGAACGCCGGCGAGGAACGCCCGGTACGCGTCGACGGGGTCGTCGTGAGTGAACCGAACCGTCCGATCGCCGACCCGCTCGGAACCGGGGACGAGACCGGCGTAGTCGGCATGGATCCCGACGGCGAAGTCGACCTCGATGACGACCGGCGGGCCGACACGCAGTAGGGACAGGCTACCCGCCGTTGCCAGGCGGACGGCGCGCTCCGAGCCGGCACGGATCAGGTCGCACGCGACCGTCGGGTGGAGCGACGCGGCCCCGGCATTCCCGGCCGCTTCCTTGACCACGACCCGCTCTGCCCAGGGCAGCCAGCCGGCGACCTCCTCGGCGAGCGCGTCATCGCCGGTCACGAGTCCCACAGGCACGCCCCAGCCGCCCAGCACGAGTGCGTTCAACCCGTACTCACCGGTCGGTCGCCCATCGAGCCGCGTCTCCACCAGCCGGCCCGTGTACGTGTGGGCGATCGTCCCGGTCGGGTGACCCGCTCGCGCGTGGTAGCCGACGAACAGGGCGACATCCACTCCGGCGTCCGGACCCGCGCCCTGCACCATGGACCACACCTTCTGGCCCTGGATGACCCGCGCCGCCGGGTGGAGTGCGGCCGGGAGCAGGTTGAACATCGAGCCGTGGCTGTCGTTGACGACGACCTCGGTCGCACCGCCCGCCAGGGCGCCATCGACCGCGGCGTTCGTCTCGCCTACCATCAGGTCCACCATCGCCGGGTAGCGGGCGTGCCCTGACGCGGTCGGCGCGGCGTGGTTGACGCCGGCGACCCCCTCCATGTCGACGCTGATCCAGGCCTTCATGACTCCCCTTCTCCGGTCGTGGCCGGTGCGACCGGTCCGGCTTCCTCGGGACCGGTCCGCGCCGGATGGCCGATCCAGACATGCCCGTCCGCGAATCGCTCCGCCTTCCAGATCGGTGCACGCGCCTTGGTTTCATCGATCGCATACCGAGCCGCCAGGAACGCCGCATCCCGGTGGGCGGCGACGGCGACCACGGCGATCGAGGCGACCCTCAGGGGCACGTCGCCGGTGCGGTGGACGATCGCCAGCCGCGTGACGCCGAACCGCTCGGCGACTTCGGCAGCGATGGCCTCGAGGACCCGGATCGCCATCGTGTCGTGCGCCTCGTATTCGAGTGCGTCCACGGCTCGACCGGCGTGTCGTGCCGCCTCCGCCTCCTGGCCGGGCGCCGGTGTCCCCGGTGAGGCCCGCGTGCGTCCCAGGAACCCCACGATCGCCCCGTCCGCGTCCGTCGCGAGCCGATCGCCCAGCTCGCCCAGGATCTCCGCCCCGAACGGCTCCTCCCGCAGTTCGACGATCACGAGCGACTCGTCGCTGCCGGACGAGCCGGAGCCGCCTGACACCGGCGGGATCACCGCCAGCTCATCGCCGTCCCGGAGCGCGTCGCCCGGGTCCGCATAGTCACCGTTGCGCGCGAACCGGACGGACGAGCGCCCGGGCGCCAGCCCCGGATAGCGGGCCACGAGCCCATCCCAACCGTCGGCGACCGTCGCGCCATCGGCCAGGTCCAGGCCAACGTGGCGCTCCCCGACGAGTTCACGCTGGAACGCGAACAGGCGGACCCGGACGTGCATGGCAGGCGTCCCGCTCAGCCGTGCCACGTGGCGATCAGCAGGCCGTCGCCGACCGGCAGGATCGTCGCCGTCATCCGCGGGTCGGCCAGCATCGCCCGGTCGAAGGCCTGCAGCGCGGTCGTGCTCTCGTCGTCCTTCGACGCCGGGTTGACACCCGACACTCGACCGCTCCACAGGACGTTGTCCGCGACGATCAGGGCGCCCGGGACGAGCCGATCCGCGACCGCCTCGACGTAGGCGCCGTACTCCGGCTTGAGCGCATCGATAAAGACAAGGTCGAAGGGTCCGGCCAGCGCCGGGTCGCCGTCCGCGAACGCGCCGAGCGCCGTCTTGTTCACGACCACGATGCGGGCGTCGGCGATGCCCGCCTCGCGCCACCACCCCCGGGCCAGGTCCGTGCGCTCGCGATCCGGGTCGATCGTCACGATCGTGCCATCAGCCGGCTGTCCGAGCGCCATCCACAGCGTGGAGTAGCCGTACGCGGTCCCGAACTCCACGATCCGGCGTCGGCCGGCGGCCAGCACGGTCAGGGCTCGCCCAGCGTCGCGATCGACGATCGGCACGCCCAGCGGCTCAGCCGCGGCCTCGATCGCCGCCAATGCAGGGATGACCGGCGCGGAGATGGACTCGATCCAGTCCAGGTCCGTGGGGGTCGGGCTCCAGGTTCGGTCGCTCTTGCTCATGGTTCCCTCATACCAACAGGCCGGCGCCGAAATAGAGCCCGGCCGCCACGATCGTCCCGGCCAGGATCGATCCGACGTTGATGTACTGGAGCCCGGTCGCCGACTCCATGGAACGCGTCTTCGCGGTCTGCACGGCCGCCCAGGACACCACCAGCGGGAAGATGAGGCCCACGATCAGGCGCAGCCAGACGAACAGGGCCCACGAACCCGTGAGCGCCGAGAACGGGGCCGTGTCGGCGGGCCCCGCGCCGGTCGCGATCCACACCCAGAACAGGACGATCTGGACCGCCACGACGGCAAAGAGTGCCCGCGACAGGATGATCAACGGCGATTCGGGGAGCTTGGGCGTGACCAGGTACCAGTGCCCCAGGATCATCGCGGCGAACACGCCGCCGGCGGACGCGGTGACGACCACGAACTGGAGCAGCAGGGCGCCGAACCCCAGGGCCGTGGGGCCGCCCCAGGAGCGCGCGGCGAAGAGGAGGACGAGGCCGCCGGCGCCGAGCGCCGCAAGCTCGACCCAGGTCCCGGCCGACGGTCGAAGCCGGCGAACGACGATGCCCACGGCCACCAGGACCCAGAACGCCAGCAGGGCTGTCGCCCGCGGTTGCGCCCAGGCCAGGTCGCTCGTCACGGGCGAGTCGACGATCGTGCTCGGCAGGGCGCCGTCCGAGAGCCACGCCAGGACCCCGAAAACGAACGCACTGCCGGCCACGAAGCCCAGGAAGCCGCTCGTCGCCGACGTCCGTCGGCGGAGGAGGACGGCCGCCCAGTAGCTGCCGACGGCAAGGCCCGTCAGGACCGTCCAGTTGACGAAGGCGATGTTCTGTCCGATCTGCGTGGCAGCCACGCTCCGAGTGTACCGGCGCCGGACTACGATGGGCCGGAGGAGGTGCTCCGTTGGCCATCGATCGCGACACGACGTTTACCTGGTACGGCCACGCCTGTGTGGAGATCCGGACGCCGGGCGGCAAGTCGATCCTCATCGACCCGTGGTTCGGCAACCCGCTGAGCACCCGTGGCGCGGACACCGTGGATCGCTGCGACGTCATGCTCGTGACCCATGGGCACGGCGATCACCTGGGCGACGCGGTGGCGCTCGCCAGCCGACTCCGGCCGGCCTGGCCGTGCATCCACGAGATGAGCCTGTGGTTGAGCCGGACCCTGCCCGGTGGCAGCGATGCGACCATCGGGATGAACAAGGGCGGCACCGTGGACGTGGCCGGCGTGAAGGTGACCATGGTCCATGCGGACCACAGTGCCGGCGACTGGAACGCCGACGGCGGCGTCCCGCTCTACCTGGGCGAACCGGTGGGCTTCGTCGTGGAGCTGGAGAATGGCTTCCGCTTTTATCACGCGGGCGATACGGCGGTCTTCGGCGACATGCGCCTGATCGCCGACCTGTACGCCCCGGACCTCGCGATCCTGCCGATCGGCGGGCACTACACGATGGGACCGCGGGAGGCGGCGCTGGCCGTGGGGCTCCTCGGCGTCGCCCACGTGATGCCGATCCACTACGGGACGTTCCCGCCCCTGGCCGGCACGCCGGACGAGTTGCGTTCCGAACTGGCCGCCCGCGGACTGGGTCACGTGACGGT
>JBKJQY010000072.1:0-3416 GCA_046593725.1 Candidatus Limnocylindrales bacterium | reverse complement strand
TGCGCGCGAACCACTAGCCCTTCGTGCATGTGCCACCAGCCTAGGTGTCGGCAAGGGAGCCGCGCTGATCAGTCTGGTACACGGGCCGGGTGATTTGTTCCATCTGGCGTGAGTGCGGCGTGAGAGCGCAGCCAACTGCCCCAGGTTCTTCAGGCGTCGGCCGCCCTGGCCTCGCATCCCAGGGTCGGCCTGGGCATGACCCCATGGCGCAGGCGGCAGCCACGGTTCTTCCATCATCTCGGATGCCACCGGCGCACTGAAGCGCATCGGCTTGGTGGAGGCTCTCGGCCGCGGAACGATGCCCGCCTTCGCCCGCGCACCGAGCCTAGCGGGTGCCACGGTCCGCCTCTACTACGACGTTCTGCGCCGCCGGATCGCCGTAGGCGATCGGTCCATCGAGCAGCGAGACCCCGACTTGCAGGCGACTCAGCACCATCTCAGCGGAGTCGAATCTCATCAGAAGGGTCTCCTGCCTGATCAGGGCGGTCACCGCACGGCGTCACGCACCTGCAGATAGATGGCAATGGCCGTTCCGGCCAGCACGAGCCCGCTGACGGCTGTCCAGAACCACTCCGAGCCCGGTCCGATGAAAGCCATTCCGTCGGTGTTGATGAGCCTCACATCCCTACCCTCCTGCCGTTGCCACGTTGCGGGGGATGGTGGACGAGTTAAGAGGGCGGGAGCAAGTTGCCGACGGAGGGGGTGCGGCGAGACGACAGGCGAAGAGGAGGTCGGGGCGAAGGTCGCGTACCACGTCAAGGGAAGGGCTTATGACACCCCGGTCGGCCCGGCCAGCCTGGACGGCCGCTTGACCTGATCGCGAGTCCGGGGCCGGAGCCGGGGTCACGTCAGGCTATCGAAGAGCGATCACCCTGCGCTTGACAACGAGGGATCCGATCGGCTGCAGAAGACCCCGAGCAAAGGCCCGGGGTCTTCTGAAGATGGCGTAGAAGCTCTACCGAAGGTAGAGGAAGAGATCCTGCGCGTACAGGCCCGGGGTGATGTAGACGTCGTTGCCGCTCCCGTGGAGGGTGACGTCAATCGCGACCGTGTGGATACCGGGCGTGACATAGGTGTTGGTGTGGAACGTCCCGGTGCCCACGCCGTTCGTCGTGAACGACCCGACGACGATCCCGGTCCCGCTCGTGTTCCCATCGATGAAGAGGTAAACGTCGTACGAGGTACTCGGCGACACCTTCTTGAGCATGATCGTCAGCTCGAGGTTGGTCGGGCTGCCCGCGGAGCCGTTGAAGATGACGCCACCGACAACGGCACCCGTCGGATACGGAACTAGGTCCGACTGCGCGTGCGTGTTGGCATCCAAGAAGTTCACGAACCCGGAAGTCGTCGCCCAGGTGCCGGTCCGGTTTAGGCCGCCAGCGCCGTCTGCCCAGGCACCCGTCATCGACCCGTCAGCGGCGATGACGCCGGTCAGGGTGAGCATGAACGGCGAAGTCGCCACGAACGTGACGGCGTTGCCGGCCACGGATCCGCTGGTGATGGTGAAGTTCGAGCAGGCGGGCGTGCACGGCGCACCGAGCGACTCGCCGGTGATCGTTCCCACGCCGGACTGCGTCAGGACGAGGGTCTCCGGATAGTCCGTGCCGAGGTACGTGATCTTGACGTTGTACGTACCGGCGACATTCCAGTAGGAGCCGCTCGTAGCGAGGGCCGTCGCCGGGATCGCGCCCAGCAGACCCAAAGCCAGGACGAGCGCGCCCAGTCGTTTGACCGACATCGTTTCCCCCTTTAGGGATGGGAGAGCTGCGGGTGGGTCTCGCCAGTGGCTCGGCGCGGTCCAGGCGACCTGAGTACGGACCGCGGGTCATCGCCTCCCGTATCTACACAGCCTGCGTGATGTCACGGCCCGTCGCCCAGAGCCATTGGTCACCAAGGCTAAGGGGCGGTGACTATGCGCACCGACGTCGGAGCGAGTCCGACGCTGAGACACTCCGGGTTCCGGCGCGTCAGCTGAGTGGCCGGCCGCAGCGCGGGATTGCCGCCCGGACGCCAGGTAACGTCCGGAATGGTGCTCGTTCGGTCGCCGCTCCGCTGGACGCTTGTGACGGGACCGTGGGCGGCGACCCGGAGCCCGAGGTCGGGCCAGGCTAGCCGGGAGTCGCGTATCTGCAGCCTACTAGGCAAAACTGCGGTCAGAACTGCGGTCAGGCCCCCGTCCGGACGAACCGGCGGGGCCATTTCACGCTCAGAATATGGTCGGGGCGGCGGGATTCGAACCCACGACCACCAGTCCCCCAGACTGGTGCGCTACCAGACTGCGCCACGCCCCGACAGGCGTCGAAGTCTAGCACCCAGCGAGCGAGCGGCCCGAAGCGGCCGATGTCGGCGGGGGTGCCCGCTCACAGCCCGAGGATTCCGGGCGTGAGCGCTGGTTTGGGCTCCGGTGCTGGCTCTGAGCGGACGTTCGGAGCGAACGGGGGTTTCCGCGGGGCAGCTTCGCCCGCTGTGAGCAGGCGTCGCGCCGTCTGGACGGGTGATTCGCTCGAAATCTCGGGCTCTGAGCAGGCAGGGCTGTCCACGCGGGCCTCGTCCACGCGGGCCTCGTCCACGGGAGCCTCGTCCCCGGGAGCCTCGTCCACTCCCTCGTCCACGCGAGCCTCGACGAGGGAGTGATGACGCTGGGTCACTGAGTCGCGCTCGAAGGTGGCCATCGCTAGGCGTTGCAAGGTGAACGATGACCGTCAGTCATCGACAGGTCTCGAGGGCGTCCGCCTGGGAGTCCGCCGGATCGCTCAGGCCCGAATCGGTGACGCACGGTCAACACCGAGAGCGCGTCAGCTGCCTCGTTCCGACCTGGCCAGCCAGGCCGATGCATCGGTCAGTTCGTCCCTGGACTCGCGAGCCAGCAGATCCACGAGGCAGCGCTGGACGCTCTTGCCCTCGAACAACGCGCGGTGGACTTCGCGGGCGATCGGCATCTCGACCCCGAGGCGATCCGCCAGCGCCAGCGCGGCCTGGACGGTGTAGGCACCCTCAGCGGTGCCGGGCAGGTCGGCCTCGATCTCAGCCCAGGATCGGCCCTTGGCCAGTTCCTCGCCCAGGCGATGGTTCCGCGACAGGCTGGAACCGCAGGTGGCGATCAGGTCGCCCATCCCGGCGAGACCCGCGAACGTCAACGGGTTGGCGCCGGCCGCGATGCCCAGGCGCATCATCTCGGCGAGCCCACGGGTCAGCAACCCGGCCTTGCCGTTGTCGCCGAAGCCGAGCCCGTCCGCCGCACCTGCCGCGATCGCGATCACATTCTTCAACGCCCCGGCCAGCTCCACGCCCAGGATGTCCTGGTTCACGTAGAGCCGGAACCGGCGACGGGCGATCCGCGCGGCGACACGCTCGGCGACCGCCAGGTCGGAGGCAGCCACGACCGCCGAGGCTGGCAGGTTGCGCGCGACTTCCGC
>JBKJQY010000003.1:0-17095 GCA_046593725.1 Candidatus Limnocylindrales bacterium | reverse complement strand
GGGAGATCCGGAGCGAGCCGCCGAGCGCTGGCCGCCGCGGGCCTGTCGGGCCGGGCTCCCCACGACCAGCATTCGGAGACGCTCGTTCGTGATGGGCGGAACGGTCGAGTCCGCTCCGAGGCGAGGTCCGCGAGGTCAACTACGTCCCCAGGGCTGATCTGACCTAGTCGATCCGATCTGGTCGCGACCGCGCCGGTCCTGGAGGGACCGCGATCGGGATCAACCTGGATGGCAACCCGCCGGATCCGACGTCCACTGTCCGCATCGTCAACGTCCACGAGGAACGCGTGCGGATCGCGGTCCTCACAGGACCGCCAGGCGTGCAGTCACGCCTTGACGTGGCGATAGAACGGCACCGGTTCGGGAGGCAGGGGCGTCTCGCCCAGGATCAGGTCCGCAGCCTTCTCGGCGAGCATCATCACCGGCGCGTAGATGTTGCCGTTGGTGACGTAGGGCATCGCCGACGCGTCTGCGACCCGCAGTCCGTCAAGGCCGTGAACGCCCATCGTCAGCGGATCCACCACCGACGCGTCGTCGACGCCCATGCGCGCCGTGCACGACGGATGGAGGGCGGTCTCGGCGTCTCGCCGAACCCACTCGAGGATCTCCTCGTCCGTCGAGACCGTCGGACCCGGCGAGGTCTCGCCACCGTTGTAGGGACCCATCGCGGCTTGGCCGAGGATGCCTCGAGCGACGCGAACCGCTTCCACCCACTCGCGCAGATCCTGGTCGGTGGACAGGTAGTTGAAGCGCAACGCCGGATGGACGCGTGGATCCCTGCTCGTGACCTTCACCGAGCCGCGCGCATCCGAGTACATCGGGCCGACGTGGACCTGGTAGCCATGCCCGGCCGCTCCAGAGCTCCCGTCGTAGCGGATGGCGAGGGGCAGGAAGTGGAACATCAGGTTCGGATAGGCGACGTCCTCGTTGCTCCGGGCGAACCCGCCACCCTCGAAGTGGTTGCTGGCGCCCGGGCCGCTGCGCAGGAACAGCCACTGCGCCCCGATGAACGGCCGGCGCCACTTCTGGGTCGCGGCGGGTTGCAGCGAAACGGGCTGGGTGCAGGCGTACTGGATGTAGACCTCCAGGTGGTCCTGCAGATGGTCGCCCACGCCCGGAAGATCCCTTACGACCGGGATCCCGAGCACCTCGAGGTCCGCGGCGCGCCCGACGCCCGACAGCTGGAGCAACTGCGGCGTGTTGATGGCGCCGCCGGACAGGATGACCTCGCCGGCCATCGCGCGGTGAACCGTCGAACCGCCGGTCGTGTACTCGACGCCGACAGCCCGTGCCCCCTCGAACAGGACCCTTGTCACGAATGCACGTGTCTTCACGGTCAGGTTGCGTCGCTTGCCCATGACCGGATGGAGATAGGCCCGTGATGCGCTGAGTCGCCGTCCACGGTGGATGTTCCGGTCGAACGGCCCGAAGCCCTCCTGGCGGAATCCGTTGACGTCAGTCGTGTAGGCGTGGCCCGCCTGCTGGCTCGCCTCGAAGAAGGCCGTGAACAGCGGGTTCGTCGCCGGCCCGCGCTCCAGGACGAGCGGGCCCGAATGGCCACGGAACGGGTCGTCGGCGGCGGCCGCAAGGCACGTCTCCATCCGCTTGAAGTACGGCAGGCAATGGGCGTGGTCCCACGTCTCCATGCCAGCATCCGCCGCCCAGCGCTCGTAGTCGAGCGGGTTGCCGCGCTGGAAGATCTGGCCGTTGATGCTCGATGAGCCGCCGAGCATCTTGCCGCGGGCGTGATAGATACGCCGGCCGTTCATGAACGGCTCAGGCTCTGACTCGTACTTCCAGTCGTAGTACCGGCTCCTGATCGGGAACGTCAGCGCCGACGGCATCTGACTGAACACATCGAATCGATAGTCCGGGCGACCTGCCTCCAGGACCATGACGCGGTTCGATGACGCCGCCGACAGCCGGTTCCCCAGGACGCTGCCGGCCGAGCCGCCGCCGACGATGACGAAGTCGTGCCGGGTCTCGGTCATCGTTCGATGCTAGCAGCGCGAAGCGGGACCCGGACCCTGGGACCCTCCGTGTGCCATGGCTCCCGGCCCGTATCACCCGCACCGGACGTCCCCACGATCATGGTCCGTTCGAGCCGTTCGATGGCAACCAGAAGCAGCCTGGATCATGCACGACGAACGAGCCATCGCATTCGCCCGCGCCGCCGCGACGACCCTCCTCGTCACGATCGCCCCGACGGCCGCGCTGGCCGCGATCAGCGGCGTCGAATGCGGGGCCAGCAACGCGTATATACGGCTCCCGATCCGCTCGGACCGACCGCTGGCAGGATCCGATTCAGATCCAGCGGGCCGACGGAGACGATCCTCGCCACGGCGACCCTGGATGCCGCGGTCATCGCGAACCTGCCCGGCCAGGTCGGCAACGGCGCGATCCCCTATCTCGACGTGACGGCCGATGGCTCGGGGAACATCACCGCCCAGGGCGGCCCGCGGCGTGGTCGGCATCGTGGCCCGCGGCGTGGTCGGCATCGTGGCCGGGAATCAGAGCTAGGCGAGAGCGTTCAGCTACGAGCCGGCTCGCGCCTCGCTGACGGCGCGCACGACGCTGGCCGCCCGTGTGGCGATCCCGACCGTGTCGCCGTCGCCGATGAGCCACCTGCCCATGCCGACCGCGATCGCGCCCGCGCGGATGTAGTCCCCGGCCGACGCCGCCGTGACTCCGCCGGTCGGAACGAGCGGGATGTCCGGGAACGGGCCGCGGAACTCGCGCAGGAACCCCGGCCCGAGGACCGAGGCCGGGAACAGCTTTACCGCCGCCGCTCCGGCTCGCCATGCGGTGAGGATCTCTGTCGGCGTGCTGGCACCCGGGAAGGCGGGGACACCACGCTGGGCAGCCCAGGTCACCAGCTCCGGGTCCGTGTGAGGCATCACGAGGAACGTGGCGCCGGCATCCAGCGCCCGCATGCCAGCCTCGATCGAGAGCACCGTCCCGGCACCGATCGCGACGCCCGAGCCCGCCGCGTGGCGCGCTGCCGCCTCGATGGAGCGCAGCGCATCGGCCTCCGGGTCATTGAGCGTCAATTCGAACGCGCGCAAGCCGCCTCCCGCGAGGCCGTCGACGACGGCAGCCACCCGATCCGGGGCGATCCGACGCCCGATGGCCACTACGCCCCCGGCGCTGATGGGTTCGGGGATGTCCGGCCGCGGGAGGTCATGCATCGGGCCAACCTAGCAGCTATCCTCGGCGACGTGGCGGACGTCCTGCTCCTGGGCCTTCTTCGGCGTATTCGCGAAGGGCGGCTGGAGCACGACCTTCCTGCGCCGACTCGCCGGCCTCGGGTTCATGACCAGCGCCTGCATGGCGGGCGGGATCAGCGCCTCGAGTTCGGCCGAGGCATCGGCCAGGGCGGCCTCGGCGACATCATCGGACAGGCGGCCAAGCTCCGTCACCCATACGGCCGACTCCGCCTGATCGGTGAGCCTGACGCGGAGGCCATAGCGGGCGTTCTTGGCGGCGACTTGGTGCTGGTACTCGGGATGGATCCACATCCCGCCCCACTCCGCCGCGACCTCGGTGCCCGCCAGCGTGCCAGTCCAGACGCGACCCCCGAGCCGGTCGCGGGCCTCGAGCACGAGGACGCGTTGGCCCATCGCTACCGGGTCCCGCGCGGCCGTCAGGCCGGCCAACCCGCCGCCAAGAACCAGGACATCCGCATCTCGCGTGTCACCCATGCCGCGAGTCAGACAGACACAGATGGCCAGTCAAGGTGGGGCCAGCCGTCACCGACATGTCGTGACCGTCGGACCTCGGGCCAGACCCGATCCGGGTTCAAGCTGAGGGCAGCGTCGCAACATCGCGGCCCCTGAGGCACCATTGAGCTGATGTCACGATCCGTTGCTGCCCTTCGCTCCTTCGGTCTCCTCGGCCTGACCATCGTCGGCCTGGCCGGCGGTCTGGTCCTGACGTTGGCCGGGCAGGACGCGCTGGCTGACTGGTGCTGGGGCATCCCGTCGGTCGTCGTTGGGATCCGCCTCGCGTGGTCCATCCTCCGCGACCTGCTGGCGCGCCGGGCCGGCGTGGATGTGATCGCGGTATTGGCCATCGCCGGCGCGATCGCCCTCGGGGAGTGGTTTGCGGCCTCCGTCATCGCGGTGATGCTCGCGACCGGAGAAGCTCTCGAGACGTATGCGGACGGACGCGCCCACCGAGAGCTGACCGCGCTGCTGGGTCGTGCGCCGCAGAACGTCAACCGGTACCGCGACGGCGAGCTGGAGGTGGTGCCGATCGGGACCGTGGCGGTCGACGACCGTCTCCTCATCCGGCCAGGCGAGGTCGTCCCCGTGGACGGGCTGGTCCAGGGGTCGCTGGCGATCCTGGACGAGGCGGCCCTGACCGGCGAGAGTCGCCCAGTCGAACGGCAGAACGGCGACCCGGTGTCGTCGGGCGTCGTGAACGCCGGCGGCTCGTTCGACCTGCGTGCGACCGCGACCGCGGACGCCAGCACCTACGCGGGGATCGTCCGGCTCGTGGAAGCGGCCGGGCGCAGCAAGGCCCCGTTCGTGCGCCTCGCGGACCGCTACGCGCTCTACTTCGTGCCGTTGACGCTGGGCCTGGCCGCGTTCGCGTGGCTCCTCTCGGGCGACCCGACCCGTGCCCTGGCCGTCCTCGTCGTCGCGACGCCGTGCCCTCTGCTGCTCGCGGCCCCGATCGCCATCGTCGCCGGCATCTCCCGTGCGGCCCGTCGCGGGATCATCGTCAAGGGTGGTGGTCCGCTCGAGTCGCTCGCCCAGGCCCGCGTCCTGTTGTTCGACAAGACCGGCACGCTCACGGCCGGACGACCGCGCCTTTCCTCGATCCAGGCCGCGGATGGGGACCAGGACGGCCTGTTGCGGCTCGCCGCGGCCCTGGAGCAGGCTTCACCCCACGTCCTTGCCTCGGCGATCGTGCAGGCAGCTCGCAAGCGCGACCTGGACCTCCCGCTGCCGACCGACGTGACCGAGACGGCCGGGGGTGGCGTGGCGGGCACAGTGGACGGGCACCAGGTCGCCGTCGGGTCCGCTTCATTCGTGGCGGGCGAGGGTGGACTGCCGGGCTGGGCGCGGGAGCTGCGCCGTCGGGCGTCGATGGAAGGGTCGTCGAACGTGTTCGTCCAGGTCGATGGACAGGTGGCGGGAGCCCTCACCCTTGACGACCCGATCCGCCCTGAGACGCCACGGGCGGTCCGCGGCCTGCGTCGAGCGGGCTTCACCCGGATCGTCATGGTCACCGGCGACCACCATGCAGTCGCCGAACTGGTCGGCGCGGCGATCGGGCTGGATGGCGTCCTCGCGGATCGAGGCCCCGCGGACAAGGTGGAAGCAGTCCACACGGAACGCGACATGGCCCGCGGTCCGCTGGTGATGGTTGGTGACGGCATCAATGACGCGCCGGCGCTGGCGGTCGCGGACGTCGGGGTGGCGATGGGCGCGCGCGGGGCGACCGCCTCATCCGAGGCCGCCGACATCGTCATCACGGTCGACCGCCTCGACCGCCTGGCAGAAGCGGTAGGCATCGCTCGCCGCTCGCGCACGATCGCGCTCCAGAGCGTCATCGCCGGGATGGGTCTGTCGCTCGTGGCGATGGGCTTCGCGGCCTTCGGGTTCCTGCCGGTGGTGGCCGGAGCGTTGCTCCAGGAGGCGATCGACGTGGCCGTCATCCTCAACGCCCTGCGTGCCCTGAGCGGTGGCCTGGAGCGCCCGATCGTCGTCCCCGGCTGGGCGGATACGGGCAGGCGGCTCATGGCGGAGCATCGGGCGTTGGCGTCGGGGATCGCGCAGCTCCGAACGGTAGCGGACGGCCTGGACGCGCTCGAGCCGGCCGCGGCGCGCGGGGCCCTCACGGTCCTGCGGTCGTTCCTGGATGAGACGCTCGTACCGCATGAGGAGGAGGAGGATCGGCAGGTCCACCCGATGCTCGCCGCGGCGCTCGGGACGGACGACGCCATCGCCGCCCTCCATCGGACCCACTCGGAGATCTTCCATCTCGTCCGCCTGCTCGGTCGGATCGTCGATGAGATCGGGGCGGAGGGGCCAACCGCGGACGATCGCCAGGACCTGCAGCGCGCCCTCTACGGGCTGGACGCGATAGTCCGGCTGCACATGGCCCAGGAAGAGGAGCTGTACACGTCGATCGACCCGGACGCGAACGCGAAGCTCGCGGTCGAGGTGGCCTGAAGCCTAGTCCTGGAGGTGCGCCTCGAGGAAGTACAGGTAGGTATCTGCGCAGCGGCTGATCTCCGTGAACAGATCCGCCGTATTCGCGTCGCCGAGGGTGTCCGTCGCATCGATCGCCTCACGCGCCGAGTTCGTGAACGCGGCGAGCCGATCCGACACGGCTCGGACGTACGCCATGCTGTCGGTGATGTCCGTGGGGAATTCGGGCAGGCTGCTCGCGGCCGCCGACATGCGAACCGTCCCGTTGGCATAGCCGCCGAGGGCAGTGACACGTTCGGCCAAGAGGTCGACCCACTCCTCGGCGCGCTCCGCGGTCTCGTCAAACAGCTTGTGGAGCTGCCAGAAGTCGGCGCCCTTGACGTTCCAGTGGGCCTGCTTGATCTGGCTCTGCAGGTCGAACGAGTCGGCGAGATGCTGATTCAGGATCGCGTTCACCTTGGACCGCTTGTCGGCGGGCAGGTCGACGCTGGTCTCGAAGGTCCTGGGTCGTTTCGTAGCCATCGACGGCCTCCTATGTCGGTGTCGGGCGTCGCCCGGGTGGGCGGGCCGGACCGCTCCATCGTCCTCGACACGCGCGCCGGACGCCACGACAGTCCTGGGGTGGCACGTGACGGCGGCATCGCAAAGCGCGACCGACGACGTTGCGATGCGTCTGGAACGTGGTGGCGCGCGGTCGAAGTCTCCGGCGAGGGTGCCGGGAGCCACGCTTCACTCGCGCCGCCAACAAGACGTCACGTTACAAGGCAGGTCGAGATGACATCGAACCAGACCCACGATCAGGACCCGACACCCGATGCCATCGACGCCGTCGACGTCGTTGATGGCCCGATCGGAAGCGCGTGGCTCAAGGATCCGGCGACATCCGTTCCCGAGGATCCCGAGTTCGACGGATTCCCGGTGATCGACCTGCCCGATGCGACGCCGCCGGCAGGGATCGACAACGTCGGAGACGACCCAGACGAGCCGCGCAGCGTCGAGCAGCCGTAGGCACGACACCCGTCGGATCGCGACCGATGTCCGCGCGGGTGCGTTGTTGGGTCGCCGATGGCAACGAGGCGACCTCCGGCGCTACGGCAATGTCAGCGTACGGACTTCCCGCCTGTGAGGCGATTGTTATGGTCCGACCGGCCGGTTGTAGTCAGACGTACGAGGTCTGCGGGCGACAGTTCGCGTCGGTCCCGACTTCGGGCCACCGCAACCGGCGCTCTTGGGGCGCCGTCGGGATGGAGGAACACCTATGAGCATCATCGCGTGGATCGTCCTCGGCGCTATCGCCGGGTACCTGGCCGGGTTCATCGTCAAGGGGGATGAGGGGCTCGGCGTCATCGGCCACATCGTCCTGGGGATCGTGGGCGCAGTCGTCGGCGGCTTCCTTGCCAGTGTCCTGTTCAACACGAAGCCGATCGACGGCGCGCTGGACATCAGTTCCATCGTCGTCGCGACCATCGGGGCCGTCATCACGGTCCTCGTCGTGAGTGCCGTCAGCAGCCGGTCCCGCGCGGGCCGAGGCGCCGTGTAACATCGCGCCGGGCCTTTGCCCGATCCGGCTCGAATCGAAAGCCCACCCGTCCGCGGTGGGCTTTCGTGTGCCCGGCGCCGTCAAGCGGTCGCGGCGCGGGAGGTTGTCACACAGTTGGAATGGTGGCGAACGAACCCTGAGCGGGACACGGGTCCCGTGGCGGTACGGTCCATCGACCGGCGTCACAGGGGCGGCGGACGAATCCGATCGGAGGACCACCATCATGACGACCGCCACGAAGCCATCCACGCTCGACGAGTCCGCGTCGGACGCATCGACGATCCTCAGCGACGTGACGCAGCGTGCACGGGAAGCCGCTGGCGCCGTGGGTGGCGCGGCCACGGGCGTTTCGGCGCGCCTGCCGGACGCGGCCACCGAAGTCGATCGACTTATCCGTTCGAGCTCGGACGATACGCTCCGCATCGTCACGGCCGGGGCCGTCGGGGTCGCGGTCGGACTTCTGGTCGGCGGAGCGAACCGCCTGCTCATCGTCGCCGCGCTCATCCCCGCGGGCGTCCTAACCCTGGCGCTGTCCGGTCGCCGCTCGGTGTAAGGCGGCTGCGAGACACCGGCGGGATCCTGCAGTGCGGCTGTCCCGGGCCCGCCGATAGGGTGTGTTCAACACCCGCGGTACGCGGGCAACAGTCCGGAGGTCCTCACCATGGACGACGTCAAGCAGGGCTATCGCGAGACCAAGAACGACGCCAAGGAGCAGGTTCGCAAGATCGACGGCGACAGCCCCGACGACGCTCTCGGCAATCTCGGCGATGACGTTCGCGACACGCTCGGGAATGCCGGGGACGAGATGGGCAAGCAGACCGATCGGGTCGATCCGAACAAGCGCTAGTCGCCTCGCCAAAAGAGCCCCTGGACCATTCGGTCCGGGGGCTCTTTCCTGGCCCGCTAATCCCATTTCCGGCCAGCTTGAGCCTCATGGCAGGCAAGATCATCGCGTACGACATCGTGGGTGGCGCCATCGATGCTGGTCGCCGCGATCGAAGCTCTCACGATCGTGGCCCTCGGCGTCGGCCTCCTGGTCGCCGTCGTGTCCGATTCGGAACGTCAGCTCGTCCGGCTGTCGCTCCTGTTACTACTGGCAGCCGTCTTCTTCAGCGGCTTCGTCCTCTAGGTCGACCAATTCGAGCCGTTCCTCCAGGGTCTCCCGTACGCGCTGCCGGTCACGCACGGCATCCGTCTGGTCGGGGATGTGATGCTTCGCGGCGCCGCCAGGGACGCGACTCCGTGGGTCGCTCTCCTCGCGATCACGGCGATCTCGATGATGGCGTCCTGGGCGTCCTGGGCGCTCCATGCGGTCGATCTGAACGCCTTGCGACGTGGATGCAAGACGACGCCCCATCTCGGCATCGAGTCTGCAGCGTGCCCTGCGATATCGTCCGCATGACGGCATCCTTCGCCAGGTGGTCGCCTCCCGGCGAGCATCGCCCACTGAGGGTGTCGATCTGAGCCCGGCCCCATCCTAGGGCCGGGCTCCTTCACTCCGAAAGCGGGGGCCGGGCCGGCCGAGATGGCGAAGTCCGGGTCGACTATCCTCCGGGCGAGCGCTGCTCCCTATCGTGCAGGAGACCATGACGGACGACCAGATGACAGCGGACGTCGACATGCGAGTCGCCGATGTCGCACGCGGCGCCGACCTGACCAGTGTCGCGGACGCGCTGGTGCTGGGCCGGAGCGACATCCTCACGCGATGGCAGGCGGCAGCTGTCCGCCAGCCCTTCCATGCGGATCGCCCGACGCTCGCGATCACGGACCACATCCCGATCCTGTTCGACGCCACGATCGCCCTGTTCCGCCGGGAGGCCTCCCCCGACTCCGATACGACGGCCCCGATGGACGATCCGGCAGTGGTCGCGGCCGCCACAGCGCACGCGACCGTCAGGTTCGAACAGGGTCTCGGGCCCATCGCCGTCATCACCGAATTCCGGCTCCTGCGTCAGGAGATCTCACGAGCGCTCGCCCGCCTCCTGGATGAATCGACCCCGGCGAGGGACGTGGTCGTCGGATTGGCGCTCGTGGGTGACGCGCTCGATGGAGCGGCATCTGTCGGGCTGGCGGCGCTCTCGGAGCGGATCGAGGCGATGCGCGAGGGGTTTCTGGCCACCACGATGCACGACGTCCGCCAGCCCATCACCCTGATCGAAGGCTCGCTGCAACTCGCGGATCGATGGCTGGAGACACCGCTCCCGGATCTCGATCGCCTACGGGGATCCGTGGATGACGCGCTCACGGCCACGCACGAATTGGTCGCCGTTCTCGAAACCCTCAACGATGCCTCCCGGGTCGCGACAGGGTCAGTCGCGCCGGACGCAGAACCCGTCAGTCTGGAGGGGATCGTGCGGGAAACCGCCGACTCGCTCGGCCCCAGCGCCCGGTCCAGGTTGACCATCTTTGCCCCGAACGACCATGGCCTCATCGGGTTGTGGGACGCCGGGCTGCTGCGGCGCCTGGTTGCCAATCTCCTCGGGAACGCGCTGAAGTATTCGGGGCCGGCCGGTCGTGTCACCGTGCGCGTAGGAGGTGGCGGACCCGGTCAGGCACGCCTGACCGTCCAGGATGTCGGCTTGGGCATGACACCGGAGGAATTGACGACGGCGTTCGATCGGTTCGTCCGTGCCGATCGCGTCCGTCGCGCGGGCATTCCGGGACTTGGCCTTGGACTGTATGCGTGTCAGGGCATCGTGACCGCTCACGGTGGCACCATCGCCATCCAGTCCGATGGGGTGGGCCGCGGAACGGTCATCACCGTGGAGCTTCCGCTCCTCGCGACCGACTTGGACGACGCGCGGGAGGATCGGTGACGACCCACGGTCCCGCCGCTCGAACACCATCGTCCTGGCGGGCGCGCGCCGAGCTGCTGCGGGCACGCGAGACTCAGCTCGTCGGGCGACGGGCCGCAGGGGCAGGGGTCATCATCGGCCTGGGTGCGATCCTTGCCAAGGTGATCCCGGGAGAACTGGCCGGTGGTGACACCGGGTACATCCTGCTGGTCGCAGCCGTGGTCCTCGCTGCCTGGATCGGCGGCGTGCCGGCAGGTCTGGCGACGACCGTCGTCTGCCTGGTCGTGAATTCGCTGGTGTTCGTCCGACCGGGCCCGGACCTCGTCGCCCAGAACACGCTCGAAGCTTGGAAACAGGTCCTCTTCCTCGTCACCAGCTCCGCCGCCACCTTCATCGTCGCGTCCACCCGGGCATCTCGGGACAGCCTCGTGGCGGCGCTGCAGGAGGTGTCGACGATGGCCGTCAAGATCGAATCGAGGGATCAGCGTCTTGGGATCATGCTGGCTGCGTCCGGGACCGGATTCTGGGAGTGGGACGTCGTGACCGGGGACCTCCAGTGGTCGGATGCGATCTTCCGTCAGCACGGCCTGGAACCGGCTGTGCTTGCCCCTGCCTTGCCGGACTATCTGGGGATGATCCATGAAGCTGATCGCGATCTTTTCACGTCCGCCATCCAGCAGGCTCTCGAGGGGGGCGGGGACTTCGACCTCGAGTTCCGGCTTGTGTGGACGGACGGCACCGAGCACTGGACCCGTGGCTCCGGACGAGTCTTCCGCGATGCAGCCGGACAGCCCGTCCGGATGCTAGGGACCGGTCAGGACATCACTGACCAGAAGCTGCTCCAAGCGGAGCGGGACCGTCTGCTGCAGGACGAGCGTCGCGCGGGCGAGTTCCGCGAGGCGTTCATCGACATCATCAGCCACGAACTGCGAACGCCGATCACCACGATTTTGGGGGCCACGGAAATCCTGTCCCGGCCGGACCGGATCACGGATCCTGAGCTCAGGATGACCATGCTCGCCGACGCTCACGCCGAGTCGGAGCGACTCTATCGACTCGTCGAGGACCTGCTCGTGCTGAGCCGCGTCGAGCGAGGTCGGCTTGTGGTTGAGTCCGAGCCACTCCAGCTGGGGCGCCTTCTGGAGCGGGTCGTGACGCAGATGGCCTCGGAACTTCCTTCGGTCAACATCACCCTTAGAGCGTCGGAGTCCCTGCCGGTCGTGTCGGGCGAGGCGACGTATGTGGAACAGATCCTCCGAAACCTGCTGGAGAACGCCGCCAAGTACTCACCACTCGGTACGGACGTGTACGTCTCGGCGGAGCATGTGGGGACTGAGGTTGCGATCGCGGTCGTCGATGAGGGTCCAGGCATCCCGGCCGCGTCCCTCGAACACATCTTCGAGCTTTACTATCGCGACCCGAGCATGGCTCGCACGTTCGCAGGGAGTGGGATCGGCCTGTTCGTGTGTCGCAATCTCACCGAGGCGATGGGGGGCCGGCTGGATGCAGCGGCAGGCCCTGATGGTGGTGCGGCATTCACATTCACCCTGCCGGTCCTCGCAGGCGACGCGGGCGACCTCGTTCGCCCTGCGACGACTGCGATGCCGCTGCAAGGCCTTTAGCGCGAAAGTGCCCACGCCCGTGACGTGCGACGCTCCATGATATGGAGAGATGGACCGGGGGAGGGTCCGAACCGCACGCCAACCTCGGCGCGCCGACGGCGCGCTGCGACCAGCGATGACGAACTAGGAGGTGCCGCATGAGTACCCAACCGCTGGTCCTTGTTGCTGATGACGAACCCAGGATCACCAAGCTCGTGTCGATCGTCCTCACTGAGGAGGGCTTCCGCGTCGTCACCGCGACGGGTGGCGAAGACGCGCTCAAGAAGGCCGAGGAGGTCCGGCCCGACATCGTCCTCCTCGACATCGTGATGCCTGACCTCGATGGCATCGAGGTCATGCGGCAACTTCGTGAACGCAGGCCCGTGGCCGTCATCCTGCTCACCGCGAAGGGCTCCACGGCCGACAAGTCCAAGGGGCTGGACCTGGGAGCAGATGACTACATCGCCAAGCCGTTCCACCCGGACGAACTGGCGGCGCGAGTTCGCGCGGTCTTGCGCCGCTCGAGCGGAGCGAGTCCTGGATCAGGAGTGCTCAAGTTCGATGACATCGAGATCGACCTCGAGCGGCGCCTGGTCACCCGAGACGGAGAATTGGTCCAACTCTCCCGCACGGAGTGGCTGCTACTACAGCACCTCGCCGCCAACCCGGGCAAGGTCGTCCTCCACACCGAGCTTCTGACGAAGGTGTGGGGACCGGAGTACCGCGACGACCTTCAGTACCTGCGCGTATGGGTATCGCGGGTTCGGCGAAAGCTGGGCTCGGAGCCCGGAGACCCGGGTCGGATCAAGACGTTCCAGGGGATCGGCTACCTCCTGGATGTCGAACCACCCGCGCCCGTCGTCGTCGAGCCGGACGAACGACCCGACGAGCGGTCGGCCCTGATCGGCTGAGGCGCGCAAACACCCAGCGTGCCGGAGTCAGGCCTTGGACTGGAACAGCTCCTGGTAGCGCCTGCGGAAGGTGTCGATATCCGCCTGCACCGAGGCGAGCTCGGGACTGCCTGGCCGCAACTCCGTGAGCCTCCGTTCGGCGGCCCGCCACTCGGCGAGGACATGCCCGGCGGTGTAGACGCTTGGCGGATCCTCCGTCATGCCGGACGTCGGTAGCAGGATCGCTCGAAAGCGCCCGTCATCGAGCGGCGAGATGGCGAACTTGAGGCGGACCTTCTTGCCGTCGAGCCGCAGGATCGTCACCTCACCGCCGATGTCCGGCGAACCTTGTCGTTCCCATTGCTCGCGGAATGCCGCATCTCCGTCGGCATCCGGTGCGGTTGCGGCAAACGCCCCGCCAGGGAGGGCACGCAACTGATCCAACGTAACCCCAAGGATCGCGAGGGCTTCCGGGCTTGCCTCGACAGCGGTCCCGTCCCCATTCAAGATCATCGTGGCGTCCGTCACGGGTACTCCAACGGCAGTAGGGTGTCCGAGTCTATCAGGGGA
This sequence comes from Candidatus Limnocylindrales bacterium, assembly GCA_046593725.1. Lineage (GTDB taxonomy): Bacteria > Chloroflexota > Limnocylindria > Limnocylindrales > CSP1-4 > SPCO01. The sequence goes on along the minus strand of JBKJQY010000003.1, from coordinate 3,538 downwards.
GCATCAGACGCTGGCACCGTGGATGCCGACCGGCAAGAAGGATCTGGTCAGTCGATGGGCGCATCGATATCGAGCGCCTCGTAGTGTGCGATGACGAGGTCGTCGATCAATGACTCAGCGCCCGGAAGTAACCTGGGCTTCATGAGGTCCGGGCCGGTCCATGCATACATCGCCGACGAGTCGCGCCACTCCTCGAATAGGACGATCTCTTCGTCCGGACCCAGAAGCCGACGAGCGAGCTTGACGTAGACCAGGCCATCCTGCTCGTGGAGGATCGGCAGCTGCCGTCGCATCAGTTCGTGCATCCGCCCGGACGACGCGGAAGTCACCTTGGCGGTCAACACTCGGACGATCACGCTGGGACTCTACCCACAGGTCTGCCGCGGCCCTATCTGCGCGCGGCCGATGCATTGAGCGTGGCCCTGGTCGGCGGAAGGCCCGCTTCCTTCGCTTCCAACTTCTCGCACGAGACACGAAGGTTGCGGATCACATCGGCCACCGGCCTGTGGCTCCCAGTCGCGGCACGAGCGATGTCGGTGAACGTGATGTCGGTCGGACGTTGCCGACGATCCAGGTCGCCGCATCCACAGGTCAGACACATAGGATCTCCTCTCGAGAGTCCTTCCAGTGTGCGACACGCCGGCCGTGAGCGGCACTTCGAGGAGGCGTTGGCGGCTTGCAGTCACCTGACGGTTACTCGGAATCGAAGGACCCGGGTCCTTGCCGGGCCTGGGTCCGGTATCGCTGAGGATCGCGCGGCGTCAGCCGGCGTCAGCCGGCGTCAGCCGGCGGCGGGCGGTGCCGGGGGCGTTCCGCCTGACATAGCCTGGGCGGTGACTGCGTTGGCCGCCTGGGCCCGCTCCGCGGCGGCGCGTTGCTCAGGCTTGAGCAGGGTCATCTCGTGCTTCACGAACTGGTCCCGGACAGCGGGGTAGTTCAGGTATGGGAAGACGATGATCGACACCAACATCGACACGAACTCGGCCTCGAACGTCGAGCTTCGGAGGATCGCGAAGAAGCTGAAGATCATCGTGAACAGGCTGATGGAGATGCCGAAGCTCCACGCGTACGCCCGCATGTTCCAGAGGCCTATGGCCATTCGGAACCAGAGGGCGGCGATGAGCAGTGCCCAGATCGCCTGGGCCCACTGCGCTGTCGGGAACGAGACTTCGGTACCGACGAACGTGAACTTGACGATCCCCAGGAAGACCAGGGTTCGCCAGATCCTCATGGAGCCCGGCGACTCCGGCCAACGCGGCCAGGATCGTGACGCCGATGGGTCGATGCATGTTGTACGTGCCTCCCTCAACGGTCCCCTCGTGATCCGAGGGAACCGGGTCCGCGTCTCGTGGACACACAAGGGTGACTCCGCTCGAAACCACGCGCATGGATCAGGCGTACCGGTCGACAGGAGGTACGCACCATGCTCGACCTACGCCATATGGCACGCATCGTCGCGATCCCATCGATGCTCGTTTTCGTCGTCGCCTGCTCCGGCTACGGCGGAGGAGCCGCCGTCGGGTCGTCCGCACCATCGACCGGCAGCGGCGGCGGCGGACGGTATGAGAGCGGAGACAGCGCGTCGAGCCCGTCGACCGCGGCATCCGTCGAGCCGCGGGCCGGCGGCACCTTGCAGATCGGCATCGGGTCCGGGGCGGCCGGCACCTACTTGACGGCTGCCGATGGGAAGACCCTCTACGTCTTCACCAAGGACGCCCCGAGTTCGAGCGTCTGCGTCGATGCCTGCGCCACCACGTGGCCGCCACTGACCGTGCCGGCCGGCTCGACGCCGACCGGGGTCGCCGGCGTGACCGGGTCGCTGACGACGTTCGCCCGGGCGGACGGCACGCAGCAGGTCGCGTACGACGGGAAGCCGCTGTACTACTACGCCGAAGACGAGAAGGCTGGCGATGCGGAAGGGGAAGGCGTCGGCGGCGTCTGGTTCATCGCGGGGCCGTAGTCGGGGGCTCGAGGCGCTCGCCGGCCCGGATGGGCTCGGACAGCCGGTTCGCCGGCGGCGCCAGCGGACAGTTCCACTTCGGGTCGTAGGCGCACGACGGGTGGTACGCATAGTTGAAGTCCACGATCAGTCGGCCCGTGGAGCCACCCAGGTCGGCGCCCTTGACCGTATCCAGAAGGTACCGACCGGCGCCGTAGGTCTCGTCGCCGTTCGTCCCGTCCCTGAACGGGACGAATACCCCGCCGCCATATACGGCCACCCAGTACACGTCCAGCGTCCCCATCGGCAGGGCGATCTGCCCGATCCGCTCCAGCGGGTACGCATCGCCGGTCCCGCTGATGCTGGCGACCCCGACCGGCGCCATAGGTTCGACCGGCACCTCGAAGCGCAGCGACGGGTCGTATGGCCAGTAGCGGAGGCCGTCGAACGTCGAACGGGCCACCGCCATGAGCGGGGTGTCCGGATGGGTCGCGAACAGGTCGTCCTTGGCGACCCTGAACCGGTCCATCGCCCCGATCGGATCCAGATCGGCGCTCGCCCGGACGTCCCCATAGAGGCGGGCGACGGTCCGTCGCCAATCGAGCAAGCTCAGACTCATGAGGCTTCCGTTCCCGCCGGCGGATCGGTAGCGCGCCTGCGAGCGATCAGCACGACGACGACCCGTGTCAGCAAGTACACGGGCACGCCGACGACGCCTATGGACAGAAGGACGATGAGGCCGGATTGAACGACGTCGGTGAGGATGTCGCCGGTCGAGCCAAGCCCTCCGAAGACGCCCGCGACCGCGCCGGCCGCACCGAAGCCGGCGACCATCCCGATGACCCCGAACCAGGCCTCTGACAGCACGGCCGCGATGACGGCGATGGGCACGGCCGACCACATGACGACCGCAAAGTGGCCGGTCACCGAATCGCCGATCCGGAGCGCATCCCCCAGCGGAGCCGCCAGCAGCAACGCGACGACGCCTCCGACCATCCCGGTCAGGAACGGCAGCCGAAGCGAGCGGAGATCCGTGCGGCCCATCACCGTCGGAGCATGGCGCCGAGCCTTCCGGGGCGCAACCGGCGGGCGCCCTGAACGGCCCGCTTGAGCGCATACTCGCCGCCACGAAGGAGGCCGTCATGAACTTCAACAGCATCCTCATCGGGACCAGCGATGCACCGCGCCTGGCGGAGTACTACACGAAGCTCTTCGGTGAGCCCGGTTGGAACGATGCAGGCTACGTCGGCTGGATGCTCGGCAGTGGCTTCATCACCGTCGGACCGCACTCGGAAGTGACAGGCAACAACCCGGAACCCGGTCGGTTCATCTGGAACATCGAGACCGCGGATGTCGCCGGCGACTTCGAGCGGTTCAAGGCCGCCGGCGCCATCGTGGTCCGCGAGCCGTATCAGATGGACGGGGGGCCGGAGGTCCACATCGCCACCTTCGCCGATCCCGACGGCAACTACTTCCAGCTCATCAGCCCAATGCAGATGTGACGGAGCGTGCGGCAGGCTGAGCCCACCTGGCTGCTCATCGCCGCGAAGGCTCGAGTAGCTCGCGGAGCTGTTGCCCCTCTTCCTGGACGGCTTCCGC
>JBKJQY010000063.1:0-3894 GCA_046593725.1 Candidatus Limnocylindrales bacterium | reverse complement strand
CATAGTCATCGACCCAAGACAAACATCTGATAGGACGGTGGCTTAGCGACCGTATTGCGCTCAAGTTGGTCGATCGCCATCACCAACGCGGTGACGCCGTCGATCCGTTCCGTGCTGACCTTCTTTGAGATCTTGATGTTGCCGGCCGCATCCGGCTCCACGCTCACATTCGACACGCACCACCGCATGACCGGGTGCCCGTCATGGCGCAGACGCTTCGAGAGAATGGCCTTTTCGAGCGCCTTGGTCGGGGCACTCAGGCTCGCGAATCCCTGCCGCATCGGCACGCACACGAACCCGTCCTGCTCCTGTAAGCGCGTCACGAGGTCCGTGGCGTTCCACGGGTCATAGGCGACCGTCCGCACGGTGAACTCCGCCGCCCAATCCTTCAGCTTCTCGCGGATGTATTCATAGTCGACCACGTTGCCGGGCGTGCCATTGAGATACCCTTCGCGCTCCCACTGCGGATAGGGCACACGGTCGCGTCTCGCCCGCTCCCGCATGTTGTCCGCTGGCACGAAGAACTCGGACAGGATGTCGAACCCGTCCTCGTCAGGAAACGCAGCAACCATCGCCGTCAAGTCCTGTGTGCTTGAGAGGTCCAACCCCACGAAGCAGGACCGGCCGCGGAGCCGGCGGCGATAGTCCTCGCGCGTCATATGGGTCATACCGCCACCACGCAACAGCTATCCCATGTAGCCATCTGAATCCACCGTGACGCCTGCTCGGTCCACTGGTTCAGATAGAGGCGTCGGAACGTGTTCTCTTGCGCAGGGATCTCCCGAGCACGAGCAGCCAGTGTCCGCATCTCTTCCAAGCTGCGGAAGTCGCCCAATGCTGGATTGCACGCCTTCCAGACCTTCTCGTTGGTCCAATCCGCCTCCGCTGGTGCCTCAAACAGCAGCGGCAGGAAGGTCGGGTCGAGCGCGGGGTTCTCGGCCACCTTCTTCGCGTGGGCGTAGAGTTCCCACAGGATCGAGTGCCGGTCATATCCCGCGGTCGTGATCGCAATCATCAGCGGCTGCGCGCGGGCGCCTTGGCTGGTCGACAGCACGTCCCATAGCTCCCGGTTCGGTGCCGCGTGCAGCTCGTCGTAGATGACCACCGAGGCATTGAACCCGTGCTTCGAGTAGGCCTCCGCGGAGATGGCCCGGTAGAAGCTGCCGCTCTTCCGGTGGACGATGCGCTTCTGGGAGTCGATGATCTCGCAGTCCGCCAGCAGTTCGGGATCGTTGCGAATCATCTGCGCGGCGACGTTGAACACGAGCGCGGCCTGGTCCTTGTCGGCCGCCGCGGAGTACACCTCCGCCCCGATCTCGCCATCAAACAGCAGGAAGTAGATCGCCAGCGCAGCCGCAAGCTCCGACTTGCCGTTCTTCCTGGGCAGCATCAGCAGACAGGTCCGGTACTGTCGCAGCCCATCCCGGCGCGTCTTGAACAGCGCATTGAGGATCTTCCGCTGCCACGGGCGCAGGTCGAACGTCTGCTCAGCAAACGGCCCCTTCGTGTGGGACAGTTGGTTGATCAAGCGTATCGCCCTGGTCGCCTGCGTCTCTTTCACTTCAGCGCCCCAGCCCACTTACTGACCGGCTCCTCAGCCTTGACCTTCGACACCGAGATCCGCGCCCGCGCCACCGGCTCAAGCCCGAACTTCTCGTAATACGGCCGCAGCGCCGCCGCCGTGTTCCGCTCCAGGCGGATCGAGGGATGCTCCTTGATGTTCTGGTGCTCGTTCCCCGCGCTGTCCACCATCGTGGTGAGCAGGAAGGCCGAGAACCCCTCCCGGCCCTTCTCCACCATCGTCAGGTCCAGCGTGGCACGTAGCTCGCACAGGGTTGCGAACGCCGACACATCCGCCGTGGTCAGGGTACCCATCGCCAGACAAACCGGCGCCAACTCCTCCCACGCCACCACCGCACCAGGCGACAACCGACCCGGCTTGGCGATGTCTCCGGCCGGTGGACGGGGCTCATTTTCATTCAGCTTTTTGCGACTAGGGTTCCCACGCAACACCGTCAATGCGGTGGGCTGTGGGCGCCGCCCAGAGTTCTGATTACCCATAGGTGTCAATAAACTGACGTTTTCACCGAAAAGCTGCGCGAACCTCCCATGTGGTTTCCGGAGGTGAACGCGTTCAACATCAACCTACCCCCCCGGTCACACCAACTGCCCCGCTCGCGCCCCGAGATAGCCGGCGCGATGGCGGAGGCCGAAGTCCTCCCGTGTCATCCCTCGTAACTCCATAGCGGCGATGGCGATGGCATCAGAGATGGCGAGCATGACGGCGGTGCTGGCTGTGGGCGTTAAGCCTAAGGGGCAGGCTTCCTCGATGAGGCCCATGTCCAGCACGAGGTCGCAGAGCGGGCGTAATGGGGCGTCTGGATGTGAGGTGATCCCCACGATGAAGATCCGCGGCGAGAGGGTGCGCGCGGCGGCGACGGTCTCCAAGACTTCGGTCGTCTTACCACTAGTGGAGAAGGCGATCAGGATGTCGGCCGCCACGAGGGCGCCGAGGTCACCGTGTGCCGCCTCGCCTGGATGCAGGAACACGCTGGGGCTACCCGTCGAGGAGAGGGTCGCGGCGCACTTCTGGGCCACGATGCCGGCCTTGCCCATTCCGGTCGTCATGGTCAGTCGACTAGACGCCAAGGCGACGACCGCCACCTCGAAGGGGACCGTCACCGCCACGGACTTGATAGCGTCAGCCTCCGCGTTGAGGACGGCCCGCACACGGCCAAGCACACTCACTTCAGCCTCGGCACAGGGACATCTGCCACCCCGAACACGCCCATGAGCCACACGATCACGCACACCACCACGAGCACCACGAGTAGTTTCTTGAACGGGTCCGGCATGGGGACGTACGTCAGGAGGAGCCAGAGCACGAACCCGACAATCGCCAAGGTGAGCATTAACTGAATCATCGTCGTCGACCTCGCTGGGCTTCCTGTTGCGTCTTCTGGTCCGAACATCCCTTGCACAAGGGCTGGATGTTTGTTCGCTCATCGGTCCCGCCTTCGGCTAAGGGCACGATGTGGTCCCTGATGGTGGCGGCTGTCACGCGGTCCATCGCCCTGCACGCACGACAGAGAGGCTCGTCGTTGAACAATGCGGCCCGAAGTCGCTGGAGCTGTCGACCACGAATGCGCTCCGTGTCCTGACGCCATCCCATCGCCTCATTCGGACTATGTGCGGGGCAATACCGTTCACCGTGGGGCACCAATGCCGGGCATCCAGACACGCAGGGATGCGGAGGGGCGATCGGCATTAGTTCTTCGTGGTGTCCACCACGCCAAAAAATCCTGACGAGAGACACGTCAAGGCGCCGGCGTTGGTCCGCCAGAAGCTGTACACGTAATCACCCTCAAGGAGGAGCGTCGTCGCGGCCGTAAACACGGTCTTCGCTAAGCCTGATGCGGCCGTGACAATCGAGGATGTGGGCGAGATGAGCACCGGATCTGCGTCGCTCGCGTTCCGCTTCAGGTAGAAGTCGAACGTCCATCCAGTGATGTCAATCGCTGTGGTGTTCGTGTCGGACGTCTGGATCGTCCAGTCGATCTCGTAATCCTCGCCCTTCATGCAGATGAACGCGTCGGTGGCGCGGGCAATCATTTAGCTCGACTCCTGGACCCATGCAGTAGACGTGGGACGGTTCGACGCCCATGCCCGTGATGTTGTCGTATTCGCGGGCCATGCAGACCCACGTCCCACCCGCGACGGAACGACGCCAGATCCACCCGAGGTGGTCACCGTCCCTGCGCTCGCCGTTGCAGCAGTGCCACTCAGGCCGACCGCCGTGTCAGACGTGAGTACGCCTACTGAACCAGTCGCCGATACGCCTGTGATGGCGACGGTGAGGGATGGTCCCAGCGTGCCGACACTGCCCGTGGCTGA
>JBKJQY010000032.1:0-11637 GCA_046593725.1 Candidatus Limnocylindrales bacterium | reverse complement strand
GTCGCCAGCGCCCCGCGGATCGCATCGGCTTTGCGGGTACCCGCCGCCACGGCTACGACCCGGCGCACGGCACGCAACTCGTCCACGCCGATGGCGATCGCCCGAGCGGCCAGCTCTGGTGCCACGAACCGCCCAGCGGCATCGAACGGGTGCACGACAAGGTCCCCGATGGCGCCCGTCGCCGCCAGCCGCTGGATGTCGACGGCATCCAGGATCCCCGAGCGAAGCAAGGACGAAGCGGCATCCAGGTCGGCGACCGGCATGGCGCCGATCCCGACGATGGCCAGGGTCACAGCGGAGAAGCGGGCGACGGTCTCGGCAACCTCCGGCTCGCCCAAGAGGGCGGCCCGGAGGGCCGGCCGCTCGACGAAGGCTGGGGCATAGATCGCTCGATAGGACGCCCCCAACCGGTCCGCGAGGACCCGCGCCAGCTCGCCGGCATCGCGGCCACGATCGAAGCGGACCGAGCTTCCGGCCAGCTGGACGACCTCGATCGCGGAGGCCGGGCGAGCCGGGATCTCGCGCACCACCGCTGCCAGCGTGGACCCCCAGGCGACCCCAACGACATCGTTCGGCCCGATCAGCCCATCGATGACGGACCCGGCCAGTCGGGTGACGCCATCCCCGTCGGTGGCCACCGCGCACAGGTCCAATCCGAACCGAGCCTCGAGGGCCGTGGCGAGCGACCGATCCTCGGCGGGTGCATCGCGATACTCGATCCGGACGAGCCCCTGCGCGAGCGCGCTGTCGAGCAGGCGCGCGACGCGGAACCGGGAGATCCCGAGGTGCGCGGCGATCTCGACCTTGGTCATGCCGCGATCGAAGGAAAGCCGCGCCACCTGGGTCGCCAGGGACGCGTTCGTCCCGGACGTGGGTCGAAGATCGAGCTCAGCGGTCATCGCATCCGATGGTAAGGCGCGCTCATCTGAGATGCAACTGCTCAAATGAGCGCCGCCGTGGCGCCAGCCCACGGGTCGATGATGTCAGCCCCGGTGACGAAGCACGAACAGATGAGCGTGCCGACCCCGAGTTCGTGCAAGATCTGTCGGCTTCGCTCGACCGCCTCGCTCACTCATCGTCGAGTTGGTCAGCACGAGTGACCGACCAGCCCGGCATAGCAGGGTGTCGCTGATGACGTTGGTGCGATTGACGCCGTCATCGCTGCGGGTCTATATTGCAAGCATCCCGAACGGCACCCACGCAGCGGCAGTCCGCGCGCCATGCCCGTTCGGTCCCCGTCCACCCGGCCTGCGCGACCGGCCCTTTTCCCTCAGGTGACCCTACCCAGATGCCCGGACCAGGCCCAGACCAGCGCAACCAGAGCGCCCGCAACAGACGGCCTCGCCGCCGCGCCCCGATGAATGCCCGGGTGGCGCCCGTCAGCGAGTTCGAGGAACAGCAGGAGTTGGAGGCCGCGCGCGAGCGCAACGACCTCGAGGTCGGCGATCTCCGCGAGATGAGCGTCGCCGAGCTCCGTCAGGTCTCGCGCGACCTTGAAGTGGACGCTGCGACCGGCGAGCGCAAGGACGATCTGGTCGATCGCATCCTGCAGGCGCAGACCGAGCGCGCCGGCCACGACTACGCCAGCGGCATCCTCGATATCGTCGACGAAGGCTTCGGGTTCATGCGCCGTCACGGCCTGCTGCCCAGCCCGGACGATGTATACGTCAGCTCCAGCCAGGTCCGTCGCTTCGGTCTGCGCATCGGGGACCGGGTCTCCGGTGCCGTACGCGCCCCGCGCGAGGCGGAGAAGTACTGGGGCATGCTCCGGGTCGACTCGGTCAACGGCGTGGACACGGAGACGGCTCGCCGTCGTCCCGTCTTCGGCGATCTCACGCCGGTCCACCCGGACGTCCTCATCAACCTCGAGACGGACGCCAAGAACCTCAGTCAACGGCTGATCAACCTGGTCAACCCCATCGGGTACGGCCAGCGCGCGCTCATCGTGAGCCCGCCGAAAGCCGGCAAGACGATGCTGCTCAAGCAGATCGCCAACGGCATCAGCGCCAACTATCCGGAGATCCTCCTCATGGTCGCCCTCATCGGCGAGCGCCCCGAGGAAGTCACGGACATGCGCCGCAGCGTCAAGGGCGAGGTGATCAGCTCCACGTTCGACGAACCCACCGAGAACCACACCCACGTCGCCGAGATGGCGCTCGAGATCGCCAAGCGCCAGGTGGAGACCGGTCGCGACGTCGTGATCCTGCTCGACTCGATCACCCGCCTCGCCCGAGCCTACAACCTGGCGCTTCCGCCATCCGGCCGGACGCTGTCGGGCGGCCTGGACCCGATCGCACTCTATCCGCCCAAGCGCTTCTTCGGCGCTGCCCGGAACATCGAGGAGGGCGGCTCCCTGACGATCATCGGCACCTGTCTCGTCGAGACCGGCTCGCGGATGGACGACGTCATCTACGAGGAGTTCAAGGGGACCGGCAACTCGGAACTCATCCTGGATCGAAAGCTCGCCGAGAAGCGTATCTTCCCGTCGATCGACGTCCAGCGATCCGGGACGCGCCGCGAGGAGCTCCTCCTTGAGGAGGGCACCCTCAAGATGGTTTGGACGATGCGCCGGATGCTGTCAGCGGTCGGGGCCAATGAGGGCATCGAGATCCTCCTCAACCGGCTCGCGAAGACGCAGACCAACGCCGAATTCCTGGCCTCGCTGACCAAGAACCTCGACGGCTGAGCGTCGCCCCGATGCACCGGATCGGTGGTGCGGAACCCCGCCTGGCGTTTGCAACCTTCCTCGAGCTCGTGGTACGGTTCCAAGGATGTCGTTAGCCCGTCGTTAACGGGCGTTCGGCCGCGAAGCAGAGACCCCAGCTCGAATCCGCGACCCTTGGACGGTCCACTGGCTCCCCATCCCACGCGCCCCAACGCGCGACCGTCCTCACGCCAGGAGACCGTATTGCTCAACGCACCGGTCGGCGTCCAGCGCGTCATCGGACGACTGCGTCGACCTAGCAGCGAAGCCCCGACACCCGCGATCAACCCGATCCGTAGCCTGACCATGGCCGCGTCGATCCAGCGGTTGCGTGAAGTCGCCGGCCTCGCCCACCTGCTCCCGTCGCGGACTCGCAGCCGCTCGCTCCCCGCGGCACGCCCGGTCCGCCGCAGCTTGATAGGTCGCATCGGCCAGGACCGCGCCCTCGCCGCCGCCGTCGCCGGGATCGTTCTCCTCGCTTCGGTCGCGAGTGTCTCAGCCAGCAGTCCCGGACCCACCGGCGGCCCGGACGGGGACGGCACGGCCCCGCGGCTCGTCGTCGGCGGCGGCACAGGTCAGACAGACGGAAACGACGCCAGATCCATCGATGCGACGTACCCCGACGATGCCACCGTTGCCGCTGAGCTGGCCGCTGCGAACGCATTGATCCAGGACGATGTCGCCGTCGAGGGGCCGTTTTTGGAGGACGGCACCCTGCTCAAGCCGGTCGCGGTCAACACGACCGTCGCGGACGGGCGAGCCCTCCTGCGCACGTACAAGGTCCGCGCGGGCGACACGCTCACCGGGATCGCCAACAAGTTCGACGTCTCGATGATGACCGTGTGGTGGGCGAACGACCTCAAGTCAAAGGACGACCTCCACATCGGCCAGACCCTCATGATCCCGCCGGTCACCGGCCTCGTGGTCACGGTCACGGCCCAGGACACCCTCGAGTCGATCGCGAACCGCTTCGGCGTGGACGCCAACGACATCCTGACCGAGAACGGCATCGAGGATCCCAACCTCGTCGTCGGGCAGGTCCTGGTCATTCCGGGTGGCGCGGGCAAGGGGATCGCCACACCGAAGCCCAAGCCGATCATCAAGACGACGACCAGCAGGCCACGCTCGACTGGTGGGACCAGCAGTCCGGTCAGGCAGCCCAGCCGCTACACCGGCGGCTCGATGACGTGGCCGGTCGTCGGTGGCAACAACTACATCAGCCAGTACTTCCACTACGGCCACTACGGCCTTGACATCGCTGCCGACTACGGCTCCCGGGTCCGCGCCGCGGCGGGCGGTACCGTCACCTTCGCCGGCTGGAAGAGCAACGGCGGCGGCTACCAGGTCTGGATCGCTCACGGGTCGGGCCTGTACACCACGTACAACCACATGTCAGCGGTCACGGTCGGCCGCGGTGAGTCCGTCGGCCGGGGCGACCAGGTCGGTCGGATCGGGCAATCCGGCAACGCCACCGGGCCACACCTCCACTTCGAGGTCTGGAGGGGTCCCGTGTGGGACGGCGGCACCCGCGTCAATCCGCTGGGCTACCTCTAGGACCCTACGTCGCATCGGAACCGGGTTGCCACCAGTGGCGCCCACACGGAGCTCCGCGATGACCAAACGACGGGGGCCCCACCGGCGGCAACCCCTCCCCGCAGCTCGGCGCTCGCGAAGGTGGATGTCCCTGGCAGCGCTGGCCGGTGTCGTCACAGTCATCGGCATCGGAGTCGTGGTGACTATTTCAAGCGAGAAGACCGGCGGCCAGACGGTCGGTCAGACACCGTGGTCGCGGCTCGGCACAAGCGATGTCCATTCGCTCGCTTTCTCGAGCGAAGACCGGCAGTCGATCCTGTTCGGGCATCACGGGGGGATCGATCGGTCGCGCGATGGTGGACGAACGTGGGAGGCTCTCGCGACGAACGCCGACGCGATGGGCATGCGGCCAGCGGCTGACGGTTCGATCGTCATCGCCGGTCACGACGTCCTGACCGCCAGCCGCGACGGTGGCAACACCTGGCAGCCCATCGCGGCGGACCTGCCAAGCCTCGACATCCATGGGTTTGCTCGGGATCCGGGAGATCCGGCCCGGATGTGGGCTGCGCTGGCGACCGGCGGGCTCTGGGAGAGCGTGGACTCCGGTGCTCGCTGGTCTCTGGTCAGGCAGGACAACGTCCTGGCACCGTTCGCGGTGCGAGTCGGCTCGACGACAAGGCTCCTTGGCGTCGATGCATCGGGGTTCGTCGAAAGCGATGACGGGGGCCGGACTTGGGCCGCCCTGGCAACCCCACCGACGTACCCGATGACAAGCCTGACGGCGAGCTCCGACGGCCGGGTGATCTACGCCGGTTCGCCCGATAGTCTCTACCGCAGCAACGACGGAGGCCAGACGTGGGGTGCCACGTCCTACAGGGGCTCGGCGTTGGCCATCGCCACGTCCGCCGACGGCGAGACCGTCGTCGTCGTCAGCCAGACGACCGAGTTCTTCCGTTCTCCAGACGGTGGCAAGACCTGGCCAGGTCCCGGGTGACGTCTGGCTCATCGATACGGGCCGTTCAGCCCGCGTGCTTGCCCGGCGGCGCGCCCATGATTGCGTCCTAGAGGTGAACGAGATGATGTATGGCTGGGATCTGACGGGAACGAACGGCTGGATGATGTTGATCGGGATGGCGATCGTCGCAGGACTGATCCTCGCTACGGTCTGGCTCGCCGTCTACCGAGCGGGTGATCGGTCGTCCGCCGCTCCTGGACCGGTCGACATCCTGCGCGAGCGTTTCGCTCGTGGCGAGATCACCCTTGAGCAGTTCGAGGCGAGCAAGCGGGCGCTTGTCTGAATGGTCCGACCACGACGCAGACGTGCAGGATCGCCGAGGTGATGGTCGGCGAGCCGACCCCGGCTGACGACTGGCACCATGATACTCCTGGGGAGTATATGATGGCGCCCCTCGCCCACAGCGGTCGACTCGAAACAGGAGGGCCCATGCTCCTACGTCACATCGCACTCGCCGCGCTCATCAGCATCGTCGCCGCCTGCTCGAGCGGGTCTGCGTCGGGTCCGCCGGCATCGCCCGGTGTGGCCGGATCGCCTGCCTCCACTGCCGAAGTCAACGTCGGATTGACCGACGCACTGGTGATGGAGCCGGCTAGCATCTCCGTCAAGGCGGGCGTGCCGATGCGCTTCGTGGTCACGAATACTGGCGCGATCGAGCACGAGTTCTTCCTCGGCGACGAGGCCGCGCAAATGACCCACGGCGAGGACATGTCCGGGATGCCGGGCATGACCGATGACGCGACAGGCATCGCCCTGGCCCCGGGCGAGACGAAGACGCTCGAATTCACCTTCCCGACCGCCGGCATGTACCAAGCCGGGTGCCATGTGGCCGGCCATTACGAGGCCGGGATGAAGGCCATGATCACCGTGACCGAGTAGCCGGATTGAAGGCACAGCCCGGCCATGGCGCCCAGCACGCCATGTCGATGTCTCCCGGTGACCACGAAGGGCACGGCGGCACTGGGCCGACCATGGGTCACGACCGCCACGAGGGTCACTCGGTCGCGATGTTTCGCGACAAGTTCTGGCTGAGCCTGGCGCTGACCATCCCCGTCGTCATCTTCAGCAGCGACCCACAACACTGGCTCGGCTACACCGTCCCGACGTTCCCTGGCTCGGCGTGGACCCCGCCGATCCTCGGGACGATCGTCTTCCTGTACGGCGGGCTCGTCTTCATCCGCGGCGCGCTGCCGGAGCTGCGAGATCGGCAACCCGGGATGATGACCCTGATCTCGCTCGCGATCATCGTCGCGTTCGCCACGAGCTGGGCGGGCACCCTCGGCTTGATCAAGGTCGAGATCTGGTGGGAGCTCGCCACCCTCATCACGATCATGCTGCTCGGTCACTGGCTGGAGATGCGCTCGATCGCGCAGGCCCGCGGCGCCCTCTCTGCGCTGGCCGAACTCTTACCCGACACCGCTGAGCGGGTGACCGGCGACGCGACAGAGACCGTCCCACTCGCGTCGCTCGCGGTGGGTGACGTGGTCCTCGTTCGACCGGGCGGGCGCGTCCCGGCTGACGGCGTCGTCGTCGATGGTGAAGCGGATGTCGACGAGTCGATGATCACCGGCGAATCGGTGGCCGTGCCGAAGGGAACGAGCGACAAGGTCGTGGCCGGGACCGTTGCCGCCGGTGGCTCACTCCGTGTGCGGGTGTCGGCTGTAGGGGAGGCCACGGCCCTGTCGGGGATCATGCGCATGGTCGCGCAGGCGCAAGCATCGTCCTCGAAGGCCCAGGCCCTGGCCGATCGGGCAGCCGCCATCCTCTTCTATGTCGCTCTCGCCGCGGGCCTCGTGACCCTCGTGTTCTGGCTGCTCCAGGGCGACCCCGAGGGTGCCCTCACGCGTACCGTGACGGTCCTCGTCATCGCCTGTCCCCACGCGCTCGGTCTGGCGATCCCGCTCGTGATCGCGATCTCCACGTCGCTCGGCGCGCGCAACGGGCTGCTGGTCAAGGATCGCCTCGCCCTCGAGCGAGCCCGCGAACTCGATGTCGTCATCTTCGACAAGACCGGGACCCTCACGAAGGGCGAACCCGTCCTGGCGGCCGTCGCGGTCGACGCAGGAGTCGATGAGGCGGATCTGCTCGCCTTCGCCGGCGCGGTCGAGGCGGATTCCGAGCACCCGCTCGCACAAGCCATCGTGCGTGGCGTGCGCGAGCGCGACATCGAGGTCCCGGCAGCCGAGGCATTCGAGGCACTTGCCGGCCGGGGCGCCAAGGCGACCGTCGGTGATCGCGTCGTCCAGGTCGGTGGTCCCCGGCTGCTGGCCGATCTCGGGATCGAGCCGCCGGCCACGCTCATCGCGGCGGCGGAGGGATGGGCGGCAGACGGCAAGACGGTGCTCCACGTCGTGGTCGACGGACGCGTGCTGGGCGCGCTGGCCGTCGAGGACGAGATCCGGCCAGAGTCGGCCGAAGCCGTCAAGGCCCTCCACGATCTCGGGGTCAAGGTCGCGATGATCACCGGCGACAGCCAGGCGGTCGCGGATTCTGTGGCCCGCCGGCTCGGCATCGACGAGGTCGCGGCGCAGGTCCTGCCGGCGGACAAGGCGGCCGCCATCGCGCGCTTCCAGGGGGGTGGTCGGAAGGTCGCGATGGTCGGTGACGGTGTCAACGATGCCCCGGCCCTGGCCACCGCCGATGTCGGGATCGCCATCGGCGCGGGGACGGACGTCGCGGTCGAGTCGGCCGGTATCGTCCTCGTTCGGAGCGACCCCCGGGACGTCGTGGGGGCGATCACGTTGTCCCGCGCGACCTACGCCAAGATGCGCCAGAATCTGGTCTGGGCGACCGGCTACAACCTCGTCGCCATCCCGGTGGCGATGGGCGTCCTGATCCCGTGGGGGATCGACCTGTCGATGGCCGTCGGGGCGATCGCGATGAGTGCGTCCACGATCATCGTGGCAGCCAATGCCCAGCTGCTCCGGCGACTGCGCCTCCGCCAGAGCCCTTGACCTGACAGGTGACCGCGAACGACCCGGGCTGATCCGACGGCGACCCGGCCCACCCATGCGAGAATGGGACCGATGTTCCTCGACCGCGTGAAGATCTGGGTCCGTGCGGGTGACGGAGGAGACGGGGCCGCGACGTTTCGACAGGAAGCGCACGTGCCGCGCGGCGGTCCGGACGGCGGCGACGGCGGCCGAGGCGGATCCGTCTACCTGCGGGTGGATGCCGGGCAGACGACCCTGCGCGACTTCGGGTTCAAGCACCACTTCAAGGCGACGCCCGGCGGCCGCGGCGAGCGCTCGCGCCGCCACGGCAAGGCGGGCATCGATCTGTACCTGGAGGTCCCGCCCGGGACGGCCATCTACGACGACGACACGGATGAGCTGCTGGGCGACCTCGTCGCTGTGGGCCAGGAGACGATCGTGGCGCGCGGCGGCCGCGGCGGCCTGGGCAACACCCACTTCAAGACATCCACCCACCAGGCTCCAAAGCATGCCCAGAAGGGCGAGCCGGGCGTCGAACACTGGCTGCGCCTGGAACTTCGGCTCATCGCGGACATCGGGCTCGTGGGGCTGCCGAACGCGGGCAAGTCCACGCTCCTGGCCGCGCTGACCGCCGCGACTCCCAAGATCGCCGATTACCCCTTCACGACGCTCGAACCCAACCTGGGTGTCATGGATCTGGGCGACGAGGACGAACGCCGACCGACGATCGCGGACGTGCCTGGGCTCATCGAGGGTGCCAGCGATGGCGCCGGTCTGGGCCACGCCTTCCTGCGCCACGTCGAGCGGACGCGGATCCTCGTCCACATCGTGGACGGCTCCGGCCGCGACCCGGAGTGGGAGTTCGGGGTCATCCGAGAGGAACTGCGGGCGCACGATCCCAGGCTCCTGGAGACGCCGATGCTCGTCGTCTTCAACAAGATGGATCAGCCGGCCGCGATCGAGGCGTGGCCGGCGTTCCAGCGGGCGCGCCGGGGCGAAGGCCTCGCAGTCGAAGCCATCTCCGCGATGACCGGCGAGGGCCTGATCGGATTGCGCGAGCGTCTGGCCGAGATGCTCCCCGACGTCGCCGGCCTGGCCGAGCCGCCGGAACCGTCCGGCGTCGTCGTCCATCGCATCTCGGCGATGGGTGACGGCTTCCTCGTGGAGCTGGAGGAGGTCGGGATCTATCGGGTCCGGGGCGCACGCATCGAGCGGGTCGCGGCCCAGACCAATTTCGATGTCGAGGAATCGTCCGAGCGCTTCCAGCGCGACCTGTCGCGGATGGGCATCGACGCGGAACTGCGACGCGCCGGGGTCCAGGCCGGAGATCTGGTCCGCATCGGCCCGGCTGAGCTCGAGTGGGGCCGCGATCCGTGGGAGGAGCGGTGACGGACGACCGTGGCGGGGCGAACCGGCCCGGCAGTCTCGGGATCCTTGGCGGCACGTTCGATCCGGTCCACATCGCGCACCTGGCGGTCGCCGAGGAGGCCCGCGAGATCCTGGGCCTGGAGCGGATCCTGTTCGTGGCGGCCGGGATCCCACCGCACAAGCTCAGCCAGGCCATCACGCCCGGGGAGGATCGTCTGGCCATGCTGGAGTTGGCGATCGACGGCAACCCGGCATTCGTGGCGAGCCGGATCGAACTGGACCGCGAAGGACCGTCGTTCACTGTGGATACCCTCGCTGCGCTGCGTGAGGAACGACTGGCGGCTGGCGAAGACCCAGACCTCGTCCTGATCGTGTCCGCCGAGGCCTTTGCCGGGTTCGCGACCTGGCGTGAGCCCCACCGCATCCTCGAACTCGCGCGAGTCGCGGTGGCGCCGCGCGACGGGTTTGCCGATGCCACGCCGGAGGCCGTGTCCCGGGACTTCCCGGGGTGCGAGGATCGGGTCGTGCTGCTGGCCGGACCCCGCCTGCGCCTGTCAGCCTCCGAGCTGCGGGCGCGCGCCGCGGCCGGACGATCGTTGCGCTACCTCGTGCCCGATGCGGTCGCGGCCTATATCGACGACCATGCACTCTACCGAGACCCCAGGAGGACCCCCTGACCGTGACGGACGCAACGCCACCCGTCGAGACGACTGAGACGCCGAGCGCAGACGGCATGCCCAAGCGCGGCGTGCGCAAGACGAGGCAGGAACGCGACCCGCTCGAGCTGGCCCGGCGCATCGTCGAGCTGGCCGAGGACAAGAAGGCCGCCGACATCGTGCTGCTCGACCTGACCGAATTGACGACGCTGGCGGACTACTTCGTGATCTGCTCAGGCGGTTCGGAGCGCCAGCTCGACGGGATCGCGGACGGCATCGTGAGCGCGTTGCGGGACGAGAAGACGAAGCCATTCGGGCGCGAGGGCACGCCGATCTCGCACTGGGTGCTCCTCGACTACGGGTCCGTCGTCGTGCACATCCTCACCCCGCCGGAGCGCGACTACTACGGTCTCGAGAAGCACTGGGCCGAGGCCAAGACGCTCATCCGCGTCCAGTAGGGACGGCCCGTCGCTAGGTGGGTACTAGGGGGGTAACGGTACCTTGGGGTCATGCCCGCTGGGAGGGGCCCACTCCTAGCATCCCCTCATGTCCCGCCTACGAGATCGTTGCCCAGCCTGTGAGCGACGGCTCATCACGACCCGGTTCGATACGACGTTCCGCCTGCCCGACCGCAGCGAGCGTCTCTGCTTCGGCATCCCGGGTGGGCTGTGCGAGGACTGCTCGCAGCTCTACATCGACCCGGACTTGATCGAGTTGCTTGACCTTGGCGAGGGCCGTTGCGTCTTCGCCATCGAAAGCGACCTGGTCGTCCAGGAACAGGCCTGGTCCTCCGCCGACTAGCCTCCGCGTCCGGCCATGACGGCCACCGGCGCGCGACCCACGTGATCCACCACCCAGAGCGTGAACGCCAGCCGACGCTGCGCCGCGTCCTGACCAGTGTCCGGGGCCCCCTTGACCATCGCATCCAGCTCGAGCACGCCATCGAGTGCGGCATAAAGTTCCGGCACGGTCCACGCGCGCGCCTGACCGGCCAGCGTCTGGGCGCGGAAGTCGCTCGTGATGCCCATCGCCTTGGCCGCCGCGGGCAGCCGCTCGCCTGACGTCATCCGGTCGTTCATCTCGAGCAGTTCCCGAATGCGCCGATGCAGGACCGTCGTGATGATCGGCTCCGCGGTCACGTCGAGCAGCCGATCGAGGAGGTCTAGTGCCTTGTCGCGCTGGCGCTCGCCGACGGCATCGCTGAACGCCCACACCGACGCCGGGATCGCCTCAGGGACGAGAGCCCGGACGTCGTCGACGGTCACGGGGCCGTCCCCACGGTAGAGCGCGAGCTTGGCCAGTTCCCCGGCCGCCATCCAGGTCTGGTTCCGTCGCTCCACGTCACCCTGGGTCACGAACGCGCCAAGTCGCTGGGCGATCTCGCGGGCGGTGCCGGGCCCAAGCGTCACGCCCTGGTCGCGGGCCTCG
>JBKJQY010000135.1:0-24402 GCA_046593725.1 Candidatus Limnocylindrales bacterium | reverse complement strand
TCATGAGGCGGAAGCCTACGGCAACGCCGGTGCTACCATCACGGCCCTGCCATGATGAACGCCCGCCCCTGGTCCGTGCTCGGCGCATGACGACCGCCCGGGACCGCCCGCCTGAGGAAGCGGCGGAGGACACATCCTTCGCCCGCGGACTACGCCTGCTCCTCGCTGTGGCCGACCGGGGCGAGGTCCGCGCCGACGAGCTCAGCAGCGCCCTGGAGATGCCCGTCTCGACCGTGTATCGCTACCTTCGGACCCTGGCGGACTTCGGGTTCGTGGACCGGACCGGCGGCACCTTTCGCCTGGGACCGAAGCTGCTCATCGGGACGGGCGCCAACGTCAGCACCGAACGCCTCATCCGCCACGCGGACCCCATCCTGCGACGGCTGACAGCCGAGACGGACGAGACGACGATCGTGGTCCGCCGGATCGGGCTCGCCTCGGTCTGCCTCCACGTCGTCGAGACGGATGCCCCACTGCGCGCCACCTATCATGTCGGATCGATGAGCCCGCTCCATGCCGGAGCCCCGGCTCGCGTCCTCCTGGCCTTCGCGCCACCGGAGGTCCTCGCCGAGGTGCTCGGAGCGGAGCTGGACGTGCTCACGCCGGCCACGCTGGATGCGGATGGCCTGCGCGACAGCCTCGGCCAGATCGCGCTCAAGGGAGTCGCCACGAGTCATGGGGAGCGGATCCCCGGCACGATCGCGATCGCCGCGCCCGTGTTCCGTGAGGACGGCATCGTCGGGGCCATCGCGGTCGTGGGGCCGGCCTTCCGATGCGATGCCGCCTGGCAGTCCCGAGCTGCCCGCGCGGTCCACGAGGCCGCGAGCACGCTCAACGCCGCCCTGGCGGAAGACCGGTCCCTGTGAGCGGCGGCAGGGCAGGACCAATCTCTCACCATTCGGCTGACGACTGTCTCATGACATGGAAACTTTGGTCATGATGGTCTATCCTCCAGCCGATGGACGCTCCACCAAGCTCTGGATTCGAGGGTCTCGTGCCGGTCTCGGACCGGTACGCGTCGCTGCCGGTCGCCGAGGCATTCACCTGGTCCAGCTGCCTGCAGGCCGTCGGAACGGGCGACTGGTACATGGTCGCGTTTCGCTCCTTCCGACGACCCGATGCCGATGAAGCCCGCCTGTGCCTCTATGACGACTGGGCGCACCAGGAGGCCATGACCGCGGCCGGGTTCGTCCACTACTTCAAGGGCCCCACGTCCACTGATGGCTCGTGCATGTCGTTCTGCCTGTGGTCTGATCGGGCCTCGGCGCGCGCTGCCGCCGGTGGTCCGCGACACGCTGAGGCGGCCTCGTTGGCACTCGAGATGTACGCTCGCTACGACCTCGAGTTCCACCGGGTGACGAAGCGCGCCGGCGGGCCGTTCTCGTTCGATTCGTACGATCCGCCGCCCGCGCCGCGATTCGCGCCCGGCTTCGCCGCGACCTGATCGGCCGGGTACGCATCCTCGCCGCCCTGCGCCGGCTGGCCCAAGGCCTGATCCTCGTGGTCCTCATCGGGGCGGTGGCTCGCGCCTCGACGCAGGTGCTCCCGTCGATCGTGGCCGAGGTCACCGTCGCCCTCGTCATCGGCGCCGTGGTCGCTGCCGCGACTGGTCCGGACCGCCTCGCGCCGTATCAACCGGGCATCAAGTTCGCGGCTGGACCGCTGCTGCGCACCGGCGTCGTGCTGCTCGGGGCGCGTCTGAGCCTCGCCGAGATCGCCCGCATCGGCGGGCCTGCCCTCGGCACCATCGTCGTCACGATGGCCATATCGATGGGCTTCGTCCTCCTCCTGGCGCGACTGCTGAAGGTCGAGAACCGGCTTGCGGTCCTGCTGGCGGTCGGTTCCGCGGTCTGCGGCAACACAGCGATCGTGGCGACGGCCCCGGTCATCGGCGCTCGCCCGCGCGAGGTCGCCTATGCGGTCGCGACGATCACCCTGTTCGGGACGCTCGCCGTCCTGTTCTACCCCGCCATCGGGCGGCTCGTCGGATTGCCCCCGACGTCCTTCGGGCTGTGGGCCGGGGTCGCCATCCACGACACCAGCCAGGTCGTGGCGGCAGGCGCCGCGTACGGCCCCGCTGCCCTGGACGTCGCGACAGTCGTGAAGCTCATCCGAAACGCGCTGATGGCGCCGCTCCTGATGCTCATCGCCTGGGGTTGGTCGGCCTACGGCGATCAGGACGAGCCGACCGCAGCGCGGACACGACCGAGCCTCCGCCGCGCGATCCCCCCGTTCGTCCTCGGGTTCCTGGCCCTGGCGGCCCTGCGTTCGCTCGGCGTGATCGGACCCGAGCTCGCGGCCGTGCTCGACACGATCGCTCGTGCGCTCGTGCTTGTCGCGCTGGCTGGCATCGGCCTGTCGACCCGGTTCCGCGAGCTGCGCGAGACGAGCTGGCGACCGCTCGCCATCGGTCTCGGGGTAGCGGTCATCGTGGGGTTGGGGAGCCTGACCGCGATCGACCTGCTCGGGCTGGGGTCCGCCCTCGGCTAGCTGTGATCCACGAATCGGTCGTTGACCAACGCCTCTTTCGGTATGCGTCGGATGCCGTCGTCCTGCGTAGACGGCGTCGTGGCCGCTCCGGTCCTGGGGGGACCACGATCCATACGAACGTGCGTCGCCACCGGCCGGATCCAACAGCCGATGTTCTTTATCGCCAACGTCCACCAGGAACGCGTTCCGATCGCGGTCCTCACAGGACCGCAAGGGGGGCACTCAAGAGCGGGTCGCCGGGCGCCAGCCGCCGCGGGCCTCTCGGGCCGGGCTCCCGCCGAGGCGAGGTCGACTACGTGACCGGGAACGACAGGTAGGCTTGCTGCCGCTCGGGGACCCGCACGCGCACGGGCCGGACGGGTCTGCCCTGCTATCGTGCGCCTCGTGGAGGCCAGTCTGCTCACGTCGCCCCGGACCGCCGCCGCCGCGCCCGTCGGTGGCCTCGCCGCGCGCTGGCTTGGCCGGGTGGATTACGAGGTCGCGCACGCCATCCAGAAGCGACTCGTCGCCGAGCGAGCGGACGGGGCCATCGCCGACCGGCTTCTGTTGCTCGAGCACCCAGCCGTACTCACCCTCGGTCGCCATTCGGATCCGGCGCACATCCTCGCGTCGCCTGAGGACCTCGAGGCGCGCGGCATCGCCGTCCACCGCGTCGAGCGGGGAGGGGAGGTCACCTATCACGGCCCTGGTCAGCTGGTGGCGTACCCGATCATGGCCATCGCCGAACGTGGCCTGCTCCTGCGCCCGCTCGTACGAGCCCTTGAAGCCGCCCTGGTCGAGACGTGCGCGTCGTTCGGCGTGACGGCGGCCAGGCGTGACGGCCATCCCGGCTGCTGGTGCGACCCGGATGGGGATGCCCCGCGCAAGATCGGTGCGCTGGGGCTTCGGGTGGAGCGCGGCGTCACGTATCACGGCATCGCGCTCAACGTGAGCGTCGATCTCGACGCCTTCGGGCTGATCGACCCGTGCGGGATGCCGGGGATCGCGTCCACCTCCATCGATGCCGAACTGGCGGGTTCCAGCGAACGGCTTCCCGCGCCCTCGACCGACTCTGTGGAGCGGGCCGCCCGCGCGTTTGCGCCCGCCTTCGCGACGGCCATCGGCGCGACGCTGACCTGGTTGGAGGCCTAGGCGCCATGGCCGCTGGACTGTTCGAGCTGCGCAAGGACCCGATCACCGGCTGGTGGGTGGCCACCATGGTGGACCGCGCTTTCCATCGGGACCGGTTCGCCCGGGCGGCCGAGCCGGTCGACGACCGCCTGTTCGGCTGCGCGAACTGCTCGACCCCGGATGGGGATGGGGTCCGTGTCAGGATGCTCAAGGACTTCGCCTTCCACGTCGTCGGCACCGGCGACGAGGCGCGTGAACTGGATCGCGGCCTGGCCCAGGTCGCGCTCTCGCAGGCCCGGTCCACGGGATCCTGGCGGACGGTCGTGGCACCGCCCGGCGAGCATCGCCCGCTGCATGCGGTGGGCAACGACCTCATCGAGCAGCTGCTCACGGGCGCCCGCGACGCGCTCGTGGACGCCCGGGCCATCGGCCAGACCGAGTATCTCCAGGTCGTCCAGAACTGGGGTGCCCAGGCCGGCGCCCGGACGAACCACCTCTGCCTGGACCTGTACGACCTGCCGCAGATCCCGCATCGGATCGCGGAGGAGCTGGGTGGCGCCGCCAGGTTCGTCATCCGGGAAGGGGAGTGCCCGTTCTGCCGACTCGTCCGCGACGAATCGCGACGCCCCGACCGGCTCATCTGGGAGGACCACTCCAGTGTCGCGTTCGCACCGTATGCGTCGCGCTCCTCGTTCGAGACCTGGATCGTGCCGCGCCGGCACGAAGCAGACTTCGGCCAGGCGGTCACGGTGGACATCGCCGCCACGGCCGAGGCGCTGCGCCAGGTCCTCGCCAAGCTCGCGTCCAGCCTGGACGGTCCGCCGTACAACCTCGTCCTCCACACGGCTCCCCTGAAGGAGCGCGTGGATGCCACCTATCACTGGCACTGGGAGATCCATCCGCGCCTTCGCGAGATCGCCGGCCTGGAGCTGGGAACCGGGCTGCCGGTGAATCCCGTCTCGCCGGAAGACGCGGTGGAGGAACTCCTTGGACGTGCGAATGGATCGGTGGGCGGGTCGGGGTGATCATGGCGGCCGGCGTCGGGGGACGGCGTCACACGAACCGGGGGTCTCTCGTCTTTGGGCCAACGAGTGCGCGCTGCTCATCGTCCGCGCTCCACGCCGTATCCCGCCCGGAGTCCACGTGGCCGTCGACCGATCGTTCGCAGACCTCAGCCTGGCGCTTCCCGTCGTCCGTCCTGCCAGCCGCGACAACCGCTCGATGAGTGGCACCTGGAACCGGAATGAAGCTGCCGTCTTCGTCGAGACGCTGTTCGCGAAGCACGAGCGCGAGATCTTCGCCTACCTGATGCGGATGATGCGCGACCCGGAAGTCGCGGCCGACATGACCCAGGACGCGTTCATCAAGGCCTACAAGAACTACGACACGCTGGAAAAGCCCGAGAACGCGAGGGCCTGGCTCTACCAGATCGCCCATCGCGTCGCCCTTGACGAGATCCGCCGACGCAAGATCGTCCGGTTCTTCCCGTGGACGGGCGAGTCCCATGGGGCCGCCCCATCTGCCGAACGGCTGGTCATGGACGCCAACCTGTCGGGTGACATGCAGCGCGCGCTGGCCAGGATCCCGGAACGGCAGCGAGCCGCCCTCCTGTTGGCCGAAGTGCACGATCTCACAGGGGTGGAACTCGCGGCAGCGCTCGGAGTGAGCCACGTCGCCGCACGCGCCTTGCTGACCCGGGCTCGTGAGAGCCTCCGTCAGGCGCTCGCGATCGAGCGTGCCGCCGATGCGGCCGCGGACGCCGCTTCGGATGCCGCCGCCGCCCACCCTCGTCAGGGCGGATCCGCGGAGCCGCGGTTATGACCCGTCTCCACCGCCCCCGCCGCCAGGCCGATACCTGGGCGACGCCCCACGATCGGGCCAGGTCGGATGCCGCGGAGCGTCTCGACGGGCCGCTCGACGAGACCGAGGCCGCCTGGCTGGACGAGCACCTCGCCGGCTGCGAGGCGTGCAGCGCGACCGCCCAGGCGTACGAAGCGGACCGTCTGGGTCTGCGTGCCCTGCGCCACACGGCGCCGGAGCCGCCCCGCGACCTGTGGGCCAGGACCACCGCGGCCATCGAACGCGAAGCGGCCGGAGGCCATCGCGCCACCACCCGTCCCGCTCGTCAGTTGCCCCTCGCCAGGTGGGGTGCGATCGCCGGCATCGCCGTCGTGGCGGTGGTGGTCGGGTCCACCTTCCTGCAGGGCGGCTGGCTGGCGACCCCCGCCGGGACCACGAACGGCCTCGATGGCTCTGGAGTCGCGACCGTCACGCAGCCACCCCATGCCACGGGGATCGCCGTCCTGCCGGGCGCCACGCCGATGGTGGTGGATGCCGGCGCGGTCGGTTGGTTCGATGTCGGGGCGGACGGCTCGTACGCGTACAACATCGCCAAGGTGAACGAGGTCTGCGCCGAAGTCGACCGCGCGGGATGCGCAGCGCTCGACAACGGTGGTGGCCAGCGGATCGCCCTCAGCTCCTCGCCCAAGTCCATCATCACGTCGCCATCGACCGGCCAGGCAGTCGTCGTCGGCTCCGACGAGTCGGGCGGCAATCAGGTATTCGTGGTCGCGCTGCCCCAGGGCCCGGACGCGTCGCCGTCGCCCAGCCCGGCCGTGACGCCCACCGCGACATCGAGTCCGGTAGGGACCCCGCTGCCGACGCCCGCGACGGGTCCGTCGCAGTCCCCATCGACCGAGCCGCCCAGCCCCGCCCCGACGCCCAGCGACATCGTCCTTCCCACCTCCAGCCCGACCCCGACCGCGACCGCATCGGCCATGGCGATCGTCAGTGGCGTGACTGTGGTGGGTGACTCCGCAGCGTTCTCGCCCGATGGGGCCTGGTTCGCCTTCACGGCCCGGCCCGCCGATGGATCGGCCGGCCCCGATATCTACCTCTGGCACGTGGGCGATGCCCTCGCGAAGGCCGTCACGACGGATCATCGAAGCGTCTTTGGGTCATGGGCACACGGTCTCGTCATCGGGAGTCGGCCGGAGGCACCAGCCATCGGCGATGCGCCATCGCCCGATCCGTCTGCCCTGGTAGCGGTGACGCCGGTCACGTTCTCGATCGATCCGACGACCGGCACCGAGGTCGCCTTGACGTTCAAGGGCTGGCGACCCGCTGTCGCACCGACCGGCGATCGCGCGGTCGCCTGGCAGGGGTCGCTCGTCGTCAGCATTGATGGATCCAGCATCACGCCGGCCGACGGTCAGCTCTCGCTCGTCGACTGGACACAGGGCGGCGACGGGACATTCGACCCGAGTTCAGCACTCGTCGGGCAGGGTCCGATGTCGGACTTCACGGTCCGCTGGGACGAGACCGGTTCCTGGCTCGCGGTCTGGCAGGCGGATGCGATCGACCCGACCGTCGGGCGCCTGAGTCTGCTCCACCTGGATCCCGCCACCGGCTCGATCGAGCGGCCCGAAGCGGGCCCGCAGGACGTCCCGGCCCTGCCTGGGTTCTCCATCGAGGATGGACGGCTGGCCTGGGCGACCCCCCCGAGCCAGGACGGCGAGGGCAGCCGGGTCCAGATCGTCGCCTGGACCGCCGACGGCGTAGGTTCCATCGAGAGCGCGCCCGGCCAGGAGGTCGTGGTCGTTCGCTGACCTGTCCCGCGCGACAGTGGCGTGCAGAAGGGTGCACTGCGTCGTAGCATGCAGCACCTATCGTGCGACCCAGCAGGTTGGTCGTAGGGTCGGTGCTCATCGCCGCCCTCGCCCTGGTCGCGCTTCCCGGACTCGCCGGTTCACGGGCTCCAAGCTCGATCGAGCCACTCCCGGTCAGCGCATTCCAGTCACTTACGTTCCCCGCGAACGGCACTCGGGCGGTCCCGTCGATCGCCCCGCTGGACGGCGCGTTCCTGTCGGCCGGCGCGGTCAGGCACACGGACATCTTCATCGAACCGGGCGAGGCCCCTGCATTCGCGGGCCCCACCCACCGCCGCACCGTGGACCAGCCCGAACCGGGCGCCGGCAGCTCCCAGAAGCCTCCGAAATACGCCCTGAGAGGCGCCGCGACGTTCTATGACAACGGCACGACGGCGATGCGGCTGCCGCGGGGGACGATCGTCGTCATCTGCGGCGACGGCGGTTGTATCGAGCGGACCGTGACGGACTACGGTCCCATCCGGACCGATCGGATCGTGGACCTGTACCGCCCTGACTTCTTTGCGATCTGTGGCTGCTCCTCGTGGTCGGGCACGACGACGGTGACCGTTTCCGTCTACTGAGGCGACCATTGCGCGCTCGCCGAAGCGGTCGTGTCGCGGTATCCTTGGCCGGACCCTTCAGCAGCGGCCCCGTGAGGCCGTCCCCGAGGCCCTGCGAGGCCGGGAAGGAGCGATGAGCGGCCGCCAGATCATGACCGCGGACGAGATCCGTCGGGCGACCACGCGTCTGTCCCACGAGATCGTCGAGAAGCAGGCCGGCACCGCCGGTCTGATGCTCATCGGTATCCAGCGACGCGGCGTCCCGTTGGCGCGACGAATCGCCGCCTCGATCCTCGAACACGAGGGCGTCGAGGTGCCGGTCGGGGCGCTCGACATCACCTTCTACCGGGACGACCTGTCCCTCGTCGCCCAGCAGCCCATCGTCAAGGGCACGGAGCTCCCGACGGGCATCGACGGGCGAACGATCATCCTCGTCGACGACGTCCTGTATACCGGCCGTACGATCCGGGCCGCGATGGACGCGCTCGTCGACTTCGGGCGGCCGCAGGCGATCCGGCTCGCCGTCCTGGTCGACCGCGGACATCGCGAACTGCCGATCCGCGCGGATCATGTCGGCAAGAACGTCCCGACATCTCGCGAGGAGTCGGTCCGGGTCCACCTCGAGGAGACGGACGGCGTGGACGAGGTGGAGATCGAACGCCTCCCGGTCGACGTGGGAGCCGGCGCCGGCGCAGGCGAGCCCGTCCGTTGAGCGTGACCGTCGATCCCGGCGCGGATGCCGTGGCGACGATGGTCCCATCGGTCGACGTGGCACCCGAAACCCAGCCCGTGGGCTGGCGGCATCGCCATCTGCTGGACGTGGACGGCCTGTCGCTGTCGGACCTGGAACTCGTCATGCGCACGACCGACGCGATGCGCGAGGTCCTCGCCCGCCCGATCGCCAAGGTCCCGGCGCTTCGCGGTCGCCAGGTGACGATCCTCTTCTACGAGGCCTCGACCCGGACGCGCGTCTCGTTCGAGGTCGCCGCGAAGAACCTCTCGGCGGACGTGGTCAACATCGCGGCCGCGACGTCTTCGGTCTCGAAGGGGGAGTCGCTGGTCGACACGGTGCGGACCGTGGAGGCGCTTGGGGCGCACATGCTCGTGATGCGCCACTCGGTGTCCGGTGCGCCGTATCTGGCGGCCGAGACGTTCCGTGGATCCGTGCTCAACGGCGGCGATGGCTGGCACGCACACCCGACCCAGGCGCTGCTCGACCTGTACACCATGCGCGAGCGGCTGGGCGGTTCGGTCGCTGGGCGGAAGATCGTCATCCTGGGCGACCTGCTCCACTCGCGGGTGGCACGGTCGAATATCTGGACGCTCACCGCGGCCGGCGCGGACCTGTGGCTGTGCGGCCCGGCGACGCTCGTCCGTGGCTTCGAGGCCTGGGCCGGTCGAGGTGCCGCGGCAGGTCGTCGGTTCCACGTGACGACGAACGTGGATGAGGCCCTGCGCGACGCGGACGTGGTCATGGCGCTGCGGATCCAGCGCGAGCGGATGGCTTCGGGGCTGTTGCCATCGATGCGCGAATACGCCGCTCGCTATGGCTTGACCGCCGCACGCCTCGCGACGGCCAAGCCGGGCGCACTGGTCATGCATCCAGGCCCGATGAACGAGGGCGTGGAGATCGCCGCCGACGTCGCCGCGGGTGCCCAGTCCGTCATCACCGACCAGGTCACGAACGGCGTCGCCGTCAGGATGGCACTGCTGTATCTCCTCGCCGGTACGCACGGGCATGGCGCCGCGTGACGGATCTCGAGATCAGCCGGGCCTGGCTCGTGGACCCGGCTGCCGGGCGAGAGGGCCCCGGCGAGATCGTCGTGCGGGACGGGATCCTGGAAGCCGTCACGTGGCTGACGGGCGGGGAGGCCGACGATATCAGCGCGGAAGGAGTGGTGGTCGCCCCGGGGTTCATCGACCTGCACACGCACCTCCGCGAGCCCGGCAACGAGGACGCCGAGACCGTGGCGACCGGCCTGGCCGCGGCCGCCCATGGCGGGTTCACGACCGTGTGCTCGATGCCGAACACGACGCCCACGCTGGACGAGCCTGGCGTGCTGGCGTCCATTCGCGCGGCGACGGTCGCATCGGGCTCGTCGGTGGAACTTCTGGCGATCGGGGCGGTGACCGTGGAGCGTGCCGGTGAGCGGCTGGCGGCGCTGGGGGAACTGGCGGACGCGGGCGTCATCGGGTTCAGCGACGACGGGTCACCGGTCCGCTCCGCGGCGATCCTGCGGGCGGCGCTGGCGTATGCCGGCGCGCTCGGCCTGCCGGTCATCGATCATCCCGAGGACAGCTCGCTCACGGTGGATGCCGAGGCCAACGACGGGTTCGTGGCCACGGTCCTGGGTCTCCGTGGCTGGCCCGCCGCCGCGGAGTCGTCGGCGGTCGCGCGCGACCTGGCGATCCTCGCCGACGTCATCCGGGATGTGCCGGACGCCCGGTTGCACCTGACCCATCTCTCCACGGGGGAGTCGTTGGACCTGGTGCGCCGCGCGAAGGCCGCCGGCCTGCCCGTGACGTGCGACGTCACGCCACATCACCTCGCCCTCACCGACGAGTGGGTCGCGGGCGCCCGTCGCTGGTCGTGGGACGCGTCGGGCGATCCGTGGGCCGACGATGCCCTGGTCGCCGGGCCGTACGCCACCACGACTCGAGTGAATCCGCCATTGCGCGCTTCGGACGATGCCATGGCCTGCCTGGCCGCGCTCGTCGATGGCACGGCCGACGCGATCGCCACGGACCACGCGCCACATACCGAGGTGGACAAGGCAGTCGAGTTCGGCCTCGCGGCGAACGGGATCAGCGGCATCGAGACGGCGCTGGGTCTGGTCCTGGCGGCAGTGGACGCCGGGCACGTGCCGCTCCTTCGCGCCATCGAGGCGCTCACGACCGGTCCGGCATCGGTTCTGGATGGACGGACGCGCCGCTCGGGTGCGGTGGGGCTGGTCGAAGGCGCTCCTGCAAACCTCGTCGTGTTCGATCGCTCGGAGCGCTGGACGGTGACGCCCGCGTCCCTGCTCTCGAAGGGCAAGAACTCCCCGCTCATCGGGCTGGAGCTGTCCGGCCGCGTCCTGTTCACCCTGGCGAACGGTCGCCTCGCGTACGAAGCCCCCGGCGACTGACCTCAGTCGCGGACCGGCCTGGGGCGGGCAAGGTCCGGCGGTCGCCAGGTGCTGGACCTCGACTTGGACACATGAGCTGTCGCCGCAGCAGGCCAGCTAGATGTGGATGACCTCGAGTCCTGGTGCGTGCAGATAGTCGTCGTCCTGAGTAACGACAGGGATCCCGAGCGTCATGGCGGTCGCGGCGATCCAGGAGTCATTGACCGGCATCCGCAGGCCGAACTCGAGGAGGGAAACGCGCAGGCGCGCCCACGATTCGGCGACGGCTTGATCGATCGGGATCGGGTCGAGGTTCAATGCCCTCGTGAGTGTCGCCAAACGGCGATCGCGGACTCCGATGTCCTGGGCGGCAAGGACGCCCGCCCGTAACTCACCGATGGTGACGACGGAGACCGCCAGGCGGTCGGGTATCAGGTCGAGACGCGCGTCGCGCCCCGATTCGAGGGCGATGAAAACGCTGGTGTCGGCGAGCCCGCTGGTCACAGAAGTGGGATATCGTCGGTCGTGTCCGGCGCGAGGGCTCGAAGTTCAGCCCGCAGTGTCGCATCAGCTTGATGGCTCATGATCTGCCGAACGAACGCGTCTCTTGCAAGGAACCGAGGTCGACGCTCAACGGGTTGAAGCGACGCCACCGGACGGCCGTCGACCGTGATGGTGATCGACTCGCCCGCCTCCACGCGATCGAGGAGAGACCGAGTGTTGTTGCGCAGATCCCGGGACGCGACATCCGACATGCGACGACCGTAGCACACATGCGACGGTCAAGCAACGGAACACTCGATATCGCCATCCCGGCTTCGCCCGGGTACGCTCCGCGGTGATGGCGACAGGGACCCTCAACGACGATTACGAGCGGCGCTCGTTCTGGCAGGCGACGATGCCTGCGCTGCCGGACCGATCGGGGCGTGCGTTGCCGGACGGCGCGGACGTCGTGGTCATCGGTGGCGGCTACGCCGGGATCAACGCCGCCCGGGTCCTTGCGACTCGCGGCGTGGCGGTCACGCTCCTCGAAGGGCACACGCTGGGCTGGGGTGCCTCGACACGAAACGGTGGGATCGTCCATGCCGGCTACAAGTGGAGTGCCCGGGAGCTCATCAAGCGCTACGGCGAGGACACCGGTCGCGCGCTGTACCAGGAGACGCTGGACGGCTACCAGACCGTCAAGCGCCTCGTCGCCGATGAGGCAATCGATTGCCAGTTCCGCGAGGTGGGGCATCTCGAGCTGGCGTACGCGCCCGCCCACGCGCCGGAGCTCGAACACGCGCGGGACGCCCTCGCCTTCGTCGGTGTCAAGAGCACCCTCGTGCCGCACGATCGCATCCGCGAGGAGATCGGGACGGATGCGTACTTCGGTGCGCTCGCCGTGGAGGGCAGCGGTCTGCTGCATCCGGGCCGCTACTTCGCGGGTCTCGCCGCGGCGGCGGATCGCGCCGGCGCCGACCTCCACGAGGGTGTTCGCGCTCGATCCATCCGACGCCAGGGCGACGGCCGCTTCGTCGTCGAGACCGAGCGCGGCGCGATCCATGCGCGCGACGTGTTCGTGGCCACGAACGGCTACACGGACGGCATCCTCCCGTCGATCCGCCGCCGGGTCATCCCGATCGGCAGTTACATCATCGCCAGCGAGCCGCTCCCGGAGGCGCTGGCCCACGAGCTGTCGCCGAAGGGACGCGCCTTTTTCGACACCAAGAACTTCCTGTACTACTGGCACGTCTCTGCGGACCGGCGGATGATCTTCGGTGGTCGGGCGAGCTTCATGCCCACGAACACGGACCACACGGCTGCGATCCTGTACAGGGGTCTGCTGGAGGTCCATCCGCAGCTCGCCGACTACCGCATCGAGTACGCGTGGGGCGGCAACGTGGGCTTCACCCACGACCGGATGCCGCACGCGGGCAAGACGAAGGATGGCGTCACCTACCTGGTCGGCTGTTGCGGGACGGGCGTCGCCCTGATGACCCACATGGGCTCGCAGGTCGGGGAGTGGCTGGCAGGGGGCGAGGCCCCGGCCCTGACGCGACTGTCGTTCCCACTCGTGCCGGCGCCCTACGAGGGTCGGCCGTGGTTCATGCCGGTCGTCGGAGAGTGGTATCGATTCAAGGATCGGCGTGCAGCGAGGACGCGCGCCAAGGCATAGTGTCCCCAACGGGTCGAGGTCGATGCGGCCGAATGGCCGGATCCAAGCAAGGAGCGATACGCATGTCGGATCCGATCGCGGACATCCTGGCCACTGTGCCGCTGCTGTCCGGTCTGGACCGCAAGCAGCGAGAGCGGCTCTCCCGTGATTTCAAGGAGCGCGACGTCCCGGCCGGCACGATCGTCGTGCGACAGGGCGACGATCACGGCATGGGGTTCTTCGTGGTGATCGAGGGCGAGCTGTCGGCGATGGTCGATGGCGCCGACGTCGCCAAGCTGGGGCCGGGCAGCTACTTCGGGGAGATCGCCCTCATCAGCGATCGAGTTCGAACGGCATCCGTGGTCGCCACGACCGACGTCCGCCTTCTGGTCATGATGGTCACCGACTTCCGCGCGTTCGTTCGCGGCGACGCCGAGGTCGCCTGGAAACTGCTCGAGCACGTCGGGATGCTGCTCCACCGTCCCAGCTGAGGGCGTTTGCGACGGCGGACCGCGTCAGTCGGCCAGGCGTCGCAGCGTCTCGAGCAGGCGGTCGATGTCGTCCTCGGTCGCGAGGTAGTTCACGATGCCAGCCCGCAGGTAGGTCGCGCCACGCAGGCGCGTGGTCGTCAGCCAGCCATCGCCCGAGATCTCGAGCGCGACCTGCAGCGCGTCCTGGTGGGCGTCGAGCTGCTCTCCGGACAACGAGCCCGCCGCTTCCCGGCCGCCCGGCAGGTGGCGAAAGCACACGACTGACAGGTCGGGCTCGGCCGGCAGCGCCTCGAAGTCCGCGGACGCTGCGCAGCGTTGGGCCAGGTAGGTCGCGAGATCATCGTTCGCCTCGATCAGGCGCCCGAAGCCGGTCGTCCCGAGGTGCTTCCACGAGAGCCATAGCTTGAGCGCACGCCAGCGGCGGGTGCCCTCGAAGCCCAGCTTGTAGAAGTTGAGTTGGTCGCCGTGATCGTCATGTGCTTGGTCAGCGTTGCCGCCGGTGGACGTGGCCGACGCGGACGACTCGCCGCCGCGGTAGTACTCGGGCGAGCGCCCGCCGAACCCTGCTGCGAGGTGCGTCCCGTCGCGGACCAGCAGCCCGCCGATGTCATAGGCCTGGAAGAACCACTTGTGCGGATCCATCGTGACCGAGTCCGCCCGGGCCATGCCCGACACGCGATCCCGGTCGCGAGGGGACAGCCGGACGGCACCGCCATAGGCCGCATCCACGTGGAGCCAGAGGTCCTCGGCAGCGGCGATGTCCGCGAGCTCATCCACGTGGTCCACCGACCCGGTATTGGTCGAACCGGCAACCGCGGCGATCGCGAATGGCGTCAAGCCGGCCGCTCGATCGAGGGCGATGGCGGTCGCCACCGGGCCGCCGCGCAACCGGAACCGGTCGTCCGTGGGCAGCACGACCAGCGTCTCGGGCGGGAACCCGAGTTCGTCCAGCGCCCGCCCGATCGAGAAGTGCGACTGGTCGCCGGTATAGACCCGGGCGCCCTCAAGAGCACGACCACGCGGCGCGCGGCCCGCGCCGAGCAGGCGGCCGAGATAGATGTCGCGGGCCAGCAGCATCGCCATGAAGTTGGCCATGACCCCGCCCGAGGTCAGCAGGCCGAACGAATCCGGACCGTACCCGACGATGTCGCACAGCCAGCGGATCACCTCCTCCTCGACGAACGCAGCGGTCGGGCCGGCATGCCACACGTCGACGCCCTGGTTGGTGACCTGTGCGAGCAGCTCGCCCATGATCGACATCGGCAGTGGCGGCGGGGTGAAGTAGCCGAACTGACGCGGATGCTGGGCGTTCAGCTGCGTCGGCGCCAGGCGCTCGGCGAACTCGGCAAGGATGGCGTCCGAGGTGGAGGGGTCGATGGGTGCCGGGGCCGGGCCGCGGGCGACGCCGCCGTCCTCGCCGAAGAACGTCCGGCGGACGGCTTCATAGCCGGTGGGCGGGCCCATCGCGCGGTCGGCGGCGTGCTCGTACAGGAAGTCGAGGGCGGTCGCCCAGGTCGCCGCGCCCAGTCGCTCCAGAGCGGCACGGGAGGTCGCCTCGTCCCGGTGGCCGATCAACTCGGGCTCCGGGTGCCAGGCGAACCGGTCCAGGAACGCGTCTGGGTCGTGGGGTCCGGGCATCGGCCGATGGTAGCCGGGGTCACGTATCGTTGTCGTCATGACCGACGACGCCGCACGAGCCTGGCTGGACGACCGCGTCCGCGACCTCGGGCTGCCCTACGAGCTGTTCCCGTGCGATCCGGCATTCGCCGACACCGCCGCGTTCTGTGCCGCATACGGGTTCCTGCCCGACGAGTCCGCGAACACGATCGTGGTGATCGGCAAGGCGGATCCGCCGCGCTACGGGGCCTGTGTGACGCTCGCCCCGTACCGGTTGGACGTCAATCGGACCGTGCGCGACCGGCTGGGGACGCGTAAAGCGTCGTTCGCGCCCGCGGAGATCACGGCCGAACTGACCGGGATGCAGATCGGCGGGGTCACCGTGTTCGGGCTGCCCGAGGGGATGCCGATCTGGGTGGATCCCCGCGTCATGGCCCGCGACCGGATCGTGCTGGGCGGGGGCTCGCGCTCGTGGAAGGTCATCGCAGCACCGACGATCCTGCTACGACTCCCCGGCGTGGAGGTCGTGGACGGGCTGGCGAACGAACCGTCGCCGGCGGTCGGAGCGATCTAGCGAGGTCAGCGCCGGTCCGGCCCGACTCCCGTAGCATTGTCGCTCGTGACCGACCAGACCCCACCAACCGAATCTTCGGGATCGCCTGAGCCTTCGGGACCGCCGGAGCCGACCCCGCCGACCGAGCCCAGAGCGGACCCGACGATCGACCCCGGGGCGGACCCGACCCCGCCACGCCGACCCCGACCGACCGGGCCTGTCCAGTACAAGGGTGACGACCTGGAGTCCGAACGAGGGCCGGGTCTCGGGTGCTTCCGGATCCAGCTAGTCGTGCTGGTCGTGCTCATCGTCCTGACGCCACTCACCGTCGTGTGGCAGTGGCCGGCGGCGGTCAGCACGGCACTGCTCTTCATCGTGATATTCCTGTTGCTCATCACCGGCCAGACGATCATCTTCCTGCTGCGTCTCGTGGCAGCCGACCGGCGCGGCCGGCGTGTCCCGCTGGCGAGTGGCACGAAGACGGTCGGCGAGCTGGCGGACGAGGCGATCGCCGTGAGCGGTGTCGAAGAGCCGGACCCTGCGGACACGGACAAGTCCGCCACCTGAAGCATTGCAGCAGCACGCGGCGGGGAAACCGGCCTCGAACCAGTCTCGAAACGGGCTTGACGAGCGGTGATGACTCGCCCCTGAGTGTGGATCTCGCCTCAGGTGGCCCACCGCATCGACGGAAGTCCGCCTCGTGCTGCTGTGCTGTGACATCTGGCGGACATCCCTGGTCGGCGACGACAGATGTCGTCCCAGGGCGACATTAGGCGACGGATACAGCCGGATCGAGGTGGGTACGGCTCCGCCCTGAGCGTGGCCCGAGGACTGACTCGGGACCACGCGACCCTCACCGGCGCCAAAGGTCGCTGCGGGCGGACATCTGGCGCCGGCCTGGACATCCGCCCGGCCTGGACATGCGCGCCTGCCCGATGAGCCCGTGCGACAATAGGCGCCGGGTCGCTGAGAGCGACCGCTCACCGCATGGAGGATCCTGCACGGTGCCGGTGCTCGCGACCTACTTCAGCGTCCGCCGCGGCCGAGATCCGTTCTTCAAGTTCTTCATGCGCACGATCTTCCCGAAGCAGGTGAAGGTCTACGAGGAGAAGTTCGGTATCCGCTTCATCGGCTGGTACAACGTCGCCCACGGCTGGGACTTCGACAACGTCATCCTGATGGACCTGCCCGACTACGCCACACTGGACAAGCTCGAAGCGGACGAAGCCACCCGCGCGCTCGGTCATCGGGCCGGCGAGTGGATCTTCGAACGTCATCACTCGATGTTCCTGCGCGAACGGATGGGACCCGATCTCGAGTACCACCCGTAGCTCTTCCCCGACAGCACGGAGGCGACCGACATGGATAGCCACAACGATCTGCTCGGGGAGCTCGCGGGCGACGCCGCCCTGGAGCGATCCGATTTCCTGATCCAGTCCACTGAGCAACTGCGCAAGTTCCTCGATCGACATCGCGAGCGCATCGCGACGATCGGCGGGATGACCCTGATCGACGAGGAACCCGACTATCTCGCGATCGCGCCTGACCTCACGTTCCGCAGTCGCAGCCGCTTCCTGGACGACCTGACCGGCGACTGGGTCAGCGAGACCGAGGTCATCGAATCGGCCGCGGAGCTGGTCGAACTCTACAACCCGGCCGACATCTACGCCGCGTTCGGGGAAGCCGCTCGGGAAGCCGCCGGGATGTCCGCCGAGCCCACCGCCGAAGGCGATCTCATGGAGGTCGCCGGGATCTCGCCGGCCGAGACTGTCGGCGGCGGCGGTGAGGATCCGTATGCCGCGGCGGCCGACTCGTGGGCCGCAGGCCAGAGCCAGGAAGCGCCCCTGGATGCTGGCGACGACGAGCAGGCCGCGCATCGCCTGTACGACCTCGCGCTCGAGTACCAGGAAGGCAGCCAGCGCAGTGAGGCCCGCCTCCTGGAGCAGTTCGAGGGCGTCGCGGCCGGGCTCGTGGCTGTCATCGGCGACCTCGTGATCGTGGACGACGAGGACGAACGGCTCGTGCTCACGGCAGCCGGCCGGTTCCGAGCGGAAGTCGTCCCGGAGGACGCCGAGGGGACCTGGCGGAGCCTCGAGAGCACGGACGCGCTCGTCGAGTTCTACGATCCCACGGACGTGTTCGGTGACCTGGCGGATGCCCTTGCCGAGGCGTTCCCGTCGGTGGCGCCTGAGCTGGCCGACCAGGACAGCGGCGACGACGAGGCGGCTGGCGACAGCGACGACGACGAAGCCGCGACCGAGGACGAACCCAAAGCGTGACCATGCGGCTCACGGCTGCGGAGCTGGTCGAGAGCCGGGAGATCCTGCCGGGTCAGTGGCTGCAGTCGTTCTACGCCCCGGACCTCGCGACCGGCTCACGGGCCGGCCAGTTCGTGCACGTCCGGCCGGGAGACCTGTCCGGGATGGTCCTGCGGCGCCCGTTCTCGCTCAACACGACGGACGCCACGACCGGCATGGTCACGATCCACTACCGGGTCATCGGGCGCGGTACGGACTTCTTCACCCGCCTCCGTTGCGGCGACTCGATCGACATGCTGGGCCCGCTCGGTCGGCCGTTCGAGGTGGACCCACGCTCGCAGAACCTCCTGCTCGTGGCGGGTGGGTTGGGCATGGCCGGCGTCCGGATGCTGGCCGATGAGGCGATCCGCGACGGCCGGCGCGTGACGCTGCTGTTCGGGGCGTCGTCGGCGCGTGAGGTCTACCCGTCCAGCCTGTTGCCCGACGAAGTCGAGTATGTCGTCGCCACGGATGACGGCTCGCTCGGCCATCACGGCTATGTCACGGACCTCATCCCCGAGTACGAGACCTGGGCGGACCAGGCGTTCGCCTGCGGGCCGGTCGGGATGCTCAAGACGCTGGCGGGTCTGGCCGCGAGCCGTCGAGGGCGGATGGGCGTGGCCAAGCTCGGACGGAAGCGCGGATCCGGCAAGCCGATCGCGGTCGGCTCGCCGGCAGCTCGACGCAAGGCCTTCCTGCAAGTTGCGATGGAGCAGAACATGGGCTGCGCAGTCGGCGCCTGTCTCGGCTGCGTCGTGATGGCCGAAAGCGGGCCGCCGCTCCGTGTCTGCCGAGAGGGACCGGTCTTCGCGTCCGAGGAGCTCGACTGGGAGAGCCGGTGGCGGTGACCTCGGTCGACCTGAGCGTGGACCTGGGTCGCGGCCTCGTCCTGCCCAACCCGATCCTGGTCGCATCGGGCACGTTCGGCTACGGCACGGAATACAGCGACGTCATCGAGGTGGACCGCCTTGGCGGGATCTGCTGCAAGGGCACCACGCTCAAGGCCCGCATCGGCAACCCGACGCCGCGCGTCACCGAATCGCCGGGCGGGATGCTCAATTCGATCGGGCTGCAAAACCCGGGCGTGGATGCGGTCGTCGCGAAGTACAGCCGCATCTGGGCCGACTGGCGCGTGCCGCTGATCGTCAACGTCGCCGGCGAGTCCGTCGAGGACTACGTGGAGGTCGCCCGACGGCTCGACGGCGTTCCCGGCGTGGCCGCGATCGAACTCAACATCAGCTGCCCGAACGTCGGGGCTGGCGGGCTCCAGTTCGCCATCGATCCGGTCGCCGCGGGTGAGGTCACCGCTGCGGTCCGGGCGGCAACGGACCTGCCGCTACTCGTCAAGCTGTCCCCGAACGTGGCCGACATCCGGCCGATCGCCCGGGCCATCGAGGCGGCGGGCGCTGATGCCCTGACCGCGATCAACACGTTATCCGGGATCGCCGTGGCGCCCGGTCGGACACGACCGCTGCTCGGCAACACGTACGGCGGGTTGTCCGGCCCGGCGGTCAAGCCGGTCGCCCTGCGCATCGTCTTCGAGGCGGCGCAGGCGGTGGACATCCCGGTCATCGCGATCGGCGGTATCACGGACCTGTCGGACGTCCTGGACTTCCTGGCGGTCGGCGCGGTGGCCGTCCAGGTGGGCACAGCGCTCTTCGCGGACCCGACGCTGCCGGTCCGCTTGGTGGACGAACTGGAGGCCGAGTGCCGACGCGTGGGCGCGGCCACCCACCGCGACTTCATCGGGACCGCGTTGCCGAAGCGGCCCGGCGCACCGTCCGTGAAAGGCGTCGAGTACCGCCCGTAGGCGACAGGTCGGAAACACGCACATGGTATGGTATGTGCATGTTCAGTGAGCGGACCCAGGTCCTCCTCTCCCCGGAGCAACTCGCCCGCCTCAAGCGCATCGCGGCACGTGACGGAACGTCCGTGGGTGCTGTCATTCGTGCAGCCGTGGATTCGTTCGTCGTGCAGGGGCCCGATTCGCGGCGGGCTGCGGCGCGGGTCATCAATTCGATGAATGCACCCGTTGCCGACTGGGAGGTCATGAAGGCCGAGATCATGCGAAGCCAGCTTGGCGAACCATGACCGTCTTTATCGACACCTCAGTCATCATGTATGCCGCGGGTGGGGAACATGCATTGCGGGGTCCGTGTCAGCGGATCATTGATCGAATCAGCGACGGATCTGTCGACGCAGTCACGTCAGCTGAAGTCATCCAAGAGATCTTCCATCGATTCCTTGCCATCCGGCGACCGGACGAAGGAGCGACGCTGGCCGAGCGGACGCAAGACCTTCTGGCACCTGTCCTCCCCATCACACATGCCCTGATGCGGCGCGTTCCGCTACTTGCCGGCCGATATCCGCTACTCGATGCCCGCGTCCTCGTTCATATCGCGACCTGCATCCACGAGGGGATCACGACCATCGTCAGCCCGGACCGCGGGTTCGACCAGGTCGCCG
Source organism: Candidatus Limnocylindrales bacterium (assembly GCA_046593725.1). GTDB lineage: Bacteria > Chloroflexota > Limnocylindria > Limnocylindrales > CSP1-4 > SPCO01. The sequence continues at coordinate 3,924 of JBKJQY010000135.1, read as the reverse complement.
AGATTCGACGGATCGACCCCTCCGAGTTCGCGGACGCATCGTTCGACCCCGCGTAGACTTCGGGCGTGACCACGATCAAGCCGGCGCTCGAGCTCACCGCGCGCGCCGCCACCGCCGCCCGGACGGAGGCCCTGTTCCGCTCCTCGGGAGCGTTCCGGGAAGGGCACTTCCTGCTCAAGAGCGGCCGCCACGGCGACGCGTACGTCGAGAAGTTCCAGGTCCTCTCGGATCCTGCCGCGACGAGCGAACTGTGCGGGTTCTGGGCGGCCCATGTCCGTGACACCGCCGGGACACCGATGGTCGACCTGGTCGCCGGTCCCACGACAGGCGGCGTCATCCTCGCGTTCGAGACCGCTCGGCAACTGGGCGTCCGGTCGATCTTCGCCGAGGAGGTGCGCGGAGCTGACGGTGCGACCCACCGCGAGTTCCGGCGCGGCTTCCACATCGAGCCGGGCGAGCGCGTGTTGCTCGTCGACGACATCCTTACCACTGGAGGGTCCCTGCTCGCGATGCTGCCGGCGGTCGAGGCGATGGGCGGCGAGATCGTCGAGTGCGTCGTCCTGGTGGATCGAAGTGGCGGCCGCGCGACGCTGACGTCGCCGCTGACCGGGCGGACCTATCCGCTGCGCCCACTCTGGTCGCTGGACCTGCCCACCTACGAACCCGGTCCCGAGACCTGTCCGCGCTGCGCCGACGGGACGCCGCTGTACGCCCCGGGCAGCACCGGCACGGGCCCTGCCTGAGCGTGGAGCCGCGCTTCCGCAACAACCTCGTGCTCATCGTGGTCCTGGTCATCGGGCTCGCGGTCGCCGCGACGGTCTACTTCAGCGGAGCCGGCCGGCGTGACCCGAACCAGCCGCCGGATGCGCCGATCGTGCAAGGGGTCGTGATCAAGGTGGACTCGGCAGGACTGACCGACGTGCGCAGCTTCACCATCCGGACCAGCGGCGATACCAACACGGTGTTCGACCTGTCGAAGCTGCAGAACGGAGCCCAGTTCGCGCCGGGTCATCTCGTGGAGCATCAAGCCTCATCCACGCCGATCCGAGTCTGGTTCCGCACCGACGGCGGGATCAACTACGCGCTCTGGCTGGAGGACGCCGGGCAGCAGGGCTGACGGTCAGGAGCTGGAGATCGACGTCAGGATCTCGGTCAGCTCCCGATCGGAGATCGCCACCTCGTAGGACCCGCGGACGATGCCATCGCGATTCACGGCGAACATCCATGGCTCGAAGTAGAGGCCCCACTCCTTGGTGGTCGGTGCGGACTGCAGGTTGCCGGTGGCATCGAGTTTCGGGGTGAGCTGGCCGGCGATCCCGGCCTCTTCCAGCTGGTACGGCTCCACGTTGATGAACGTGACGTTCGGGTTCGCGGCGGCCACTGGCTTTAGTCGGTCGAGCGTGGGACCGCACTGGGCGGTCGTGCAGAACTTGGGTGTCGCGAAGATCAGGAAGAACGGCTTGTGGGCCGCGAGGGCGTCCGCGATGGACGTGGCGTAGAACGCGGGATCCGGGTCCTTGTCGGTCGAGATGAGCGACAGCACGCCGCCGACATCTGCGGCCGTGGGGGACTTCGAGGCCGGGGCGTGTTCGCCGACGGCGATCCATGGCGAGTCGTCGTGGACTTCGAAGGCCAGGCGGGTGGTCTCGGCCGGCGAACCCGGCGCTTGGGTGGTGAACGAGGCACCCCACTGGCCCGCCTCGGGCAGTGCGACGTTGACGATGTACATGCCGCGGACGTCCTGGATCGTCCAGATGAACTCGCCGTCGACCGTGGCCACCGCCGTGTTCGGGTCCTTGCCCAGGTCGTAGAAGGACACGCTCGCCGTGCGGCCCGGTGCGCTCACGTCAGACTGCTTCGCGTCCAGGAACAGGAACAGGATGCGGGCCTGGCCACAAACGATGTAGTTGGACACCAGCACTGGTGTCAGCGTGGCGCCCCGGCCCGTGGCCGACCATGTTGCCATCGCCTCGGCCGATGGGTCTGGGGACGTGGCACAGCTCGGGGTCGGAGACGATGACGACACCGGACCGGTCGAGGGCGTTGACGACCCGGCACATCCGGCGACGAGCAGGAGCACACCCAGGAGACTCGCATCTCGTCGGAGTCGTGGCATGTCGGTCACTGTAGCGCCGAGGACCGGAAGCTGCCGTCGAGGCCTCCAGGCTGCCACGCAGGATAGAATGACCGCCTCGTGACGCGCTTCCAGACGCTTGCCGCCGTGACCCTCGTGACCGCCCTCGCATTGGTCACCCTGGGCGTCGTCGTGCGCGTGACCGACTCCGGGCTGGGCTGCCCGGACTGGCCGTTCTGCTACGGCCAGATCCTGCCGCCGATGGGCGACTCCAAGGCCTGGCTCGAGTGGATCCACCGGACCGTGGCGGCCGTCATCGGCCTGCAGATCCTGGGCCTGGCGGTGCTCGCGTTCCGCGACTACCGCGGTCGCCGCTCGATCCTCTTCCCGTCGCTGGCCGCCGTCCTGCTGGTCGGGTTCCAGGCCTGGCTCGGCAGGGAGACCGTCCGCCTCGGCAACAGCGGCGAGTCCGTCACGGCCCATCTTGCCAGTGCGATGCTGCTCGTGGGCCTGCTCGTCTACCTCACCGTCCGTCCGGCATTCCCGGCTCGCCTGACGGGCGGCGGCGCGAGCCAGCGGTTCACGCTCCTGGCGGCGTTCGGGGCGATCGCCACGTACGCCCTGCTGCTCTTCGGGTCACATGTCACGGCGACGGGCTCCGCGCTCGTCTTCCCGGACTGGCCGCTGATGGAGGGGAGCCTCTTCCCGGCGGTGACGGGTGCCACGTCCGCGAATGTGCTCCACCGGTATGTGGCCGCCGTCGTGGGCGTCATCGTCGTCGTCATCGCCGTGGCCGCCTGGCGCACCCAGCGTGATCGGCCCACGCTCGTCCGGTTGGCCGTCGGGGCCGTGGCCCTCTTCGGGGTCCAGGTCGTCGCGGGCGGGCTCCAGATCCTGACCCGACTCGCGGGATGGGCCCAGGTCCTCCACTTGTCCCTTGGCACGATCATCTGGGCGATGCTCGTCGGTCTCGCCGTGACCAGCTACTACACGGCTCGCGCCGCCGTGCGCGCCGACTCCGGCCGGCGTGCCGCCGCCGACCCGGGCGTCGACCCCGCACCGACCGAGCACACCCGCGGCGACAGCGTCCGCGCCTACATCGCGCTGACCAAGCCGCGGATCATCGAGCTGTTGCTCGTGACGACCGTCCCGGCCATGGTCCTCGCGACCCGCTTCGTGCCGGGCGCCGGCGACACGGACTGGGCGTCGTGGGGCGTGCTCGTGTTCTGGACACTGACCGGCGGGACGCTCGCGGCCGGCAGCGCCAACGCGATCAACTGCTACCTCGATCGCGACATCGACCTGCTCATGACCCGAACTCGCCGACGGCCGTTGCCGGCACACCAGGTCGAACCGGAACGTGCCGTCATCTTCGGGATCGTCCTGGGCGTCATCTCGTTCGCGATCATGGCCTGGTTCGTGAACCTGCTGGCGGCATTCCTGACCCTGCTGGCGATCGCGTTCTACGTGGTCATCTATACGATCATGCTCAAGCGCTCGACGCCGCAGAACATCGTCATCGGTGGTGCCGCTGGTGCGCTCCCTCCAGTCATCGGATGGGTCGCGGTCACCGGGCACATCGGCATCCCGGCGCTGCTCCTGTTCGCGATCGTCTTCTACTGGACGCCGCCCCACTTCTGGGCGCTCTCGCTGCGGATCCGCAAGGACTACGCCGCGGCCGGGGTCCCGATGCTCCCCGTCGTCAAGGGCATCCCTGAGACGACCCGGCAGATCGCCCTGTACACCGTGCTGCTCGTGGCGGTTTCGCTGGTCCTGTGGGCCGTGGCGCCGATGGGCGTGATTTACCTCGGCGCGGCGGTCGGGCTGGGTGCCGTGTTCCTGTGGCAGGC
>JBKJQY010000157.1:0-5690 GCA_046593725.1 Candidatus Limnocylindrales bacterium | reverse complement strand
GCCCTCCGCCACCGGGCCGCCGGCGGCAGCCGCCAGGGCGGCGTGAAGGTGCTCGGCGCGGACGTGGAATCCGTTCATGTCGTTGAGCAGGCCGTCGTAGGTCTCGCCGACGACCGGCAACGACCACCACGAGCTGGTGGGCTCGCCCTCGTCCAGGGCCGCTGCGACGAGTGCGTCGCGTACGACGCCGACGCTGTGGGTATTGGTGATGGCCACGGGCGTCGTCAGCATCCCGGACTCGCGGATCCATTCGAGGCCTGTCAGTTCGCCGTTGCCGTTGAGGCGGTGGCACCCGGCGAAGACCGGTTCGCGGACGTCGCCTCCACCACGTGGCACGACGACCGTCACGCCGGTCCGGACCGGTCCCTGGCCGACCACGAGTGGGCCATCGCCGGATACCAGGGTCGTGTGCCCGACCCGGACCCCGGGGACGTCGGTGATGGCGTTGAGCGGGCCTGGCCGGCCACGCCCGATGACGATGCCGAGGTCGCGGATGCGCATCGCACGATGCTAGCGGGCCGGATGTTTCGGCGCTCCCCCGAAGGGCAGCCGTATCATCCATGCGTGATCCGCCGTCCCGATCCTCGAGACACCGACGCGACCGTCCGGCTTCGCCGGTTGTCGGACCGTGTCGCGTCCGCCCGACCGATCGACGTCGCCGAGGCCTTCCGCGACCTGCCCGGCCTGGCCCTGTTCGAAAGCGCCCGACCGGGCCGCAACGCCCGCTGGAGCTATCTCACGGCCGACCCGATCGCGGTCCTCGAGTCGCCGGCTGCAGGGCCGGATCCGTTCGCCGTCGCTCGTGGACTGGTGGGTCGGCTGGACGCCACATCGATCGTCCCAGCCGATGCCCCCCCGTTCCTGGGTGGTCTGGTGGGCTTCCTTGGGTATGACCTGGGTGGGGTGTTGGAACGGCTCCCCGCCATCTCGGCGCCGGACCAGGACCTGCCGCCGCTCCGACTCGCACTGCACGACTGGGTCGTCGCGTGGGATCGCCGGACCGGGTTCGCCTGGCTCGGCGGTCGCGCGCTCGATGGCGACAGCCGACGGCTTGCGCGCCGGCTCGACGACGTCCACGCTCGCCTGCTCGGCCCCGGGCTCGCGGCGACGGCGACCGAACCATTCGGGTCTCGACCGGATCACGCGCTGCGCTTCCGATCCGGCCTGGATCGAGCGGCCTACGAGGCCGGCGTCCAGACGGTCCGGGACCGGATCGCCCGTGGCGACATCTACCAGGCCAACCTCACCCGCAGGCTCGAGACGCCCTTCCATGGCGACCCGTGGGAGCTCTACCGTCGACTCCGGACCGGGGACCCATCGCTGTTTTCGGCCTATCTGGATCTCGGCACGGGGCCACTGAGCGGTCGCCCGCGTGGGTTGCTGTCCGCCTCGCCAGAGCCGTTCCTGTCGGTTGATGGCGACGGGGTCGTCTCGACGGACCCGATCAAGGGGACCCGTCCCCGCGGCCGGACCCGGGACGAGGACCGCGCGCTGGCTCGCGAGCTGCTCCGCAGCACCAAGGACCGCGCCGAGAACGTGATGATCGTGGATGTCCTGCGCAACGACCTTGGCCGTGTCTGTCGTCCGGGGAGTATCCGCGTGCCCCGCCTGTGCCGGCTGGAGCGGACGGCCGCCGTCCAGCACCTCGTATCAACGGTCACCGGCGTCCTGGCCGATGGGAATGACGCCTTCGACTTGCTGGCGGCCTCGTTCCCGGGCGGCTCCATCACGGGCGCGCCAAAGATCCGGGCGATGGAGATCCTCGAGGAGCTCGAGCCGGTCCGACGAGGCCCGTATACCGGAGCGCTCGGGTGGATCGGTCCTGATGGCGCCATGCAGACCAGCATCCTGATCCGGACGTTCGTCGCCGACGGTCGTCGCCTGACCCTGCATGTGGGTGGCGGCATCACGTACCGCAGCGATCCCGCCGCCGAGTGGGACGAGACCGTCGCCAAGGCCCGCGGCCCGCTCAGTGCCATCGGGGGCGTGGAGGTCGCATGAGCGGCCCGCGGTTCGCCTGGGTCAACGGTGCCGTCCTGCCGGCGGATGCTCCGCACCTCTCGGCCTTCGACCGCGGCTTCCAACTGGGCGACGGCATCTTCGAGACGCTGCGCGCGACCGGCGGCCGCCCGACGGAGCTGGCGCAGCACCTGGCCAGGCTTGACCGATCCGCGGCCGGTCTCGAGATCCCGCTGCCAGCGAACCTCACACGGGTGATCGGCGCCGGGATCGAGTCCCTCCTGGCCGCGGAAGGCCTCGACGGACCGGACGGCGACGCGTCCATCCGCATCACCGTCAGCCGAGGCGCGTTCGAGGGTCGAGGGATCCTGCCCCCCGACGAGTCCCCGCCACCGACGATCGTCATCCAGGCATGGGCCGTGGCCACGGCCAAGGCCGGCCACCTCGCCACGGGCCTCCACCTTGCGACGTCGGCGGTCCGTCGCGACCCGCTCAGCCCGATGGCCGCCCTCAAGACGACGTCGCGCGCGGAGTTCGTGTACGCCCGGCTCGAGGCGCGCCGGGCCGGGGCCGACGACGCGCTGTTCCTGACCGTCGACGACCGGCTGTCCGAGGCGACGAGCGCCAACCTCTTCCTGGTTCGCCGTGCCCCGCTCGATGGCGCACTCGAGTTGGCCACGCCATCGCTCGATTGCGCGATCCTCGCCGGGACGACGCGCTCGTGGCTGCTCGGCTGGGCGGCCGGCGCCGGCCTGCGCGCGTTCGAGGGCCACCTGACCCGCCACGACCTTGCCTCGGCGGACGAGGCGTTCCTGTGCTCCAGCGTCGCCGGCGTCCTGCCGGTGACCAGGTTCGACGCGGCCGCCATCGGGACTGGATCGCCCGGACCCTGGACGCTGCGGGCCCGTGCCGACCGCGAGGCCCTGTTCCACGACGAGAGCGCCGGGTGACGCGCAACGACCTGATCGTCGCCACGCGCCAGCTGGTCGACGAAGGCGTTCGGTTGTCGGCGATGCCCTCACTCGCCTCGCTCCAGGTGTGGCTGCAGCGCTCGGACGATCTCCTCGCGACGGCGTGGGGGAGCATGGACCGCTACCACCTGGCCTGGCTGATGGTCGGCAAGCCGAAAGGCATCGTCCGCGGCCGGGCGATGACCACCGACGAGGAGGCCGCCTACGTGCGCGAGGTGGCCGAGCAGAAGACCGCCGCCCTGCGGATGAGCCTCGATGCGGTGGAGCGCCAGGGGATGCCGTTCGTCGGCGAGACCGGTGGGCCGGGTCTCGGTGAGGGTGGCTCGGTCCCCGATCGCGGCGTTGACCGTGCGCCGGACCGGACCGGGCTGCCGATGGATCCCGGCCTGGCCGACCGACTGGCGGACGCCCGCCGCCGTGCCGACGAGCACCTGGATCACGAAGCCCCGCGTGCACCGCGTCCGGACCGGATGCAACGGTGACGCTGGCCATGGGCGGCATGCGGACCGTCCCGCAGCCCGATCCGATCGCTCGCGAGTACCTCCTCCTTTCCCTCAGGCTTGACCGGCACATCCCGGGCCTGGTCGATGGCTACTTCGGGCCGGCCGACCTGAAGGCGCAGGTGGACATGGAACAGGGTCGGTCGCCGGGCAGGTTGCGCGACGACGCCGCGGCACTGCGCTCGCGCCTGCCCACGGAGGTGGCCGAAGTCGACCGGCGCGCCTGGCTCGATGCCCAGCTGATCGCGCTCGAAACGCAGGCCGCGGCGCTGTCCGGCGACCCATTGCCGTACCTGGAGCACGTGACGCGCTGCTTCTCGTTCAAGCCGTCCCGCCGGGACGACCGGGACTTCGAGATCGCTGCGGCCGCCATCGATGACCTGCTGCCGGGTGAAGCGCCCCTTGCCGACCGGCTGGCGGACTGGGACGCCCGCTTCGTCGTCCCGGTGGAGCGGCTACCGACGGTCATCGATCGCCTGATCGAACGATTCCGGGTCCGCGCTGCGGAGGCCTTCGGGCTGCCCGAGGGCGAGGAGCTGCGAGTGTCGCTGGTGACCGGGCAGCCGTGGACAGGCTACAACTGGTTCGATGGCGGTCGCCGTTCTCGCGTCGACATCAACACGGATCTACCGGTCCGGGCCGCCGACCTGATCCACACGGTCGCCCACGAGACGTATCCGGGTCACCACCTGGAGCACGCCTGGAAGGAAGCCGACCTGGTGGATGACCGCGGCGACATGGAGGCCTCGATCCTGCTCATCAACACGCCGGAATGCCTGATCAGCGAAGGCCTGGCGGACCTGGGCACCCGGTTCGCCTCGCCACCGGAGGCGTCCGTCGACCTGCTCGTGGGCGTCTATGGCTGGGCAGGACTGCCGATCGCCGACGACCCCGGTCTGGCGCGCGATGCCGCGGAGCGGTCCGTGGCCCTTGCTGGACCCCGGCGAGCGTTGAGCGCGATCCGGGGCGATGCAGCCTTCCTTCGGCATGCCGACGGACGGTCGCATGCGGAGGTCCTGGACTATCTCGTGACGGTCGGGCGGTTCACACCTGCCGTGGCTGCCAAGCGCCTCGAATTCATCGAGCATCCGCTCTGGCGGACGTACGTGTTCGTCTACGCGGAAGGAGAAGCGCTCCTGGCCGACTGGCTCGATCGCGTGCCCGAAGCGGAGCGGCCGGCTCGCTTCGGTCGCCTGTTGCACGAACAGCTGACGCCCGGCGCCATCGCCGCGGAGGCCGTCGAGGGATCAGTCACCAGCTGACGGCTCGTCAAGGGACCGGGCGCCCGGTCCCTGCGTGAGCCGTCTGCTATCGACGCCATCGTTATCTGGGCCGTTGGATCGCCGGTAACGCGGCCTGGGCGGCCGATCGGCGCCAGGCCTGAGCGTGGTCGCTACGACCTCAGGCGGTGTCCGACGGTCTGCCGGCCCGGGCTATGCGAGTCGTAGCGATGGTGTCACTCGCGACGAGGGGAACTTGCCGGTCGGCGACGACTGCTGACCGGCTAGCGCGGACTCCGGCCGTGGCGCGTCATGACCTCGATGAGCCGGTCGTGGGGCAGGGCATGGGCAGTCAAGCCATCGCGCCCGACCGTCGTCCGAGCCGCGACCAGGGCGTTGCCGATCGCCTCCTCGGTCGCCTCGATAGCGCCATCGAACAGCGCATCGATGACGCCGTCGCCGACGGCCTTGACGTCGTAGGTCAGCGTTCGTGACGCCCCGTCTACCTCGATCGGGAGCCGGTTGCCGGTCGAGAACGCGATGAACAGGTCGCCACTCGTATGTCCGCCGGTCCCGCCGGCACGGGCGATCCCCAGGCCAGCCCGCTGCGCAAGGCGCTCGCACTGGTGGGGGAGCAGTGGGGCATCCGTCGCCAGTACCACGATGATGGAGCCAGAACCCGGCGGCGGGACGGAACCCCGTTGGAGCGCCTCCGCCTGGTCGTACGGGCTGGGCACCTCGTCCGTCCCGATCTCCGCGCCGACAGGGACGCCGTCCACCCGCAGCCACTCGCGCTTCCCGTAGTTCGCCTGCACCAGCGCCGCGACCGTGTAGCCGCCCTTCTCGTCCAGGATCACCCGGGATGACGTCCCGATCCCGCCCTTGAACTCGTGGCAGACCATCCCGGTCCCGCCACCGACGCCGCCCTCCGCCACCGGGCCGCCGGCGGCAGCCGCCAGGGCGGCGTGAAGGTGCTCGGCGCGGACGTGGAATCCGTTCATGTCGTTGAGCAGGCCGTCGTAGGTCTCGCCGACGACCGG
>JBKJQY010000154.1:0-14868 GCA_046593725.1 Candidatus Limnocylindrales bacterium | reverse complement strand
CCCACCGAGATCTGCGCCTGGTACAGCTGGTAGCCGGCGCCCTGGATGTCCGGGTCCGGGTTCAGGAACGAGCTCAGGCGCTCCTTCTGGTAGTCGCGCAGCACGTACGTCCAGGCGAGCGGGACCATCGCGATCACGAGGGCGCCCAGCGCGATGAGCCACTTCAGGCTCGCGCCGGACATCCATAGCATCCCGACGAGGATCCCGGCGAACACGAGCGAGGTGCCGAGGTCCGGCTGGAGCATGACGAGCACAAGCGGCGGGATCACCAGGACGCAGGCACCAAGGATCGACCCGATCGAGTCAAGCCGGCCCTGGCGCGACCCAAGGTAGTTGGCGAAAACGATGATCATCAGGATCTTGGCAAGCTCGCTGAATTGGAACGTGATCGGCCCGACCGAGACCCATCGGGCAGAGCCGCCCACGCCGTCGCCGATCGCCAGTGTCAGGACCAGCAGGCCAAGCTGGAGCGTATAGATGGGCCAGGCGAGGGTCTTGAGCCAGCGATAGTCGAACGCGGTCGCGAGCACGTAGGCGACGACCGCGATGACCGCCCACATGAGCCCGCGAGTGAAGGTCGTCCCGGCCTCGAGCGGCAGCTTGCCGTCCTCGACACTGTTCGTGTAGGCCATCGCCAGGCCGATCGCCCCAAGTAGTGCGGCATAGGTCAGGAGCTGCCAGTCGAAGGCGCGCCAGGCCAGACCGACGGACTTGGCTGCCCAGTCGGTCATGCGCGCAGGCTCGGCTCGGATGACGCCCATCAGTTGCTCTGGTAGAAGTTGCCACGTTGCAGGTCGTTCGTGTAGTCCTTCTTGATCCCGTAATACTCCTGCATGAAGTACTTCACGATCTCGGTCGCCGCATTGCTCTTGGTTCGCGAGTCGTAGGCGAAGGCAAGGACCACCAGCTTCGAGTCCGGCTTGTCGAAGGACCCGTTGTAGGGATCACCTGGTGTGAACCCGACGAACCAGGAGTGGAAGGGGAGGCGACCCTTGCGGTCGCGTGTACCGAATTCGGCGGTGCCGGACTTGCCGGCCACCTTGATCGGCAAGTCAACGAGGTTGTAGGTGTGGCGGAGGGTCACAACGGACCGGGCCGCGTTGCGCATCGTCTTGAGCACGCTCGGCCTGAGGTCCATCTTGTGGAGGACCGTCGGCTCGATGGTCTTCACGATCCCGCCGTCCGATCCCCGGATGTCCTTGACGAGATGCGGCTGGTAGAGCGTTCCACCGTTGGCCAGTGCGGCGTAGGCGTTGATCAGCTGGATCGGCGTGACGACGTCGTAGCCCTGGCCGATCCCAGCCTGGTATGTCTCTCCGGGGAAGATCTCGGCCCCGAGTTTGTCCCGCTTCCACTGGTTCGACGGGACGATTCCACCGACCTCGCCGGGGAGGTCGATGCCGGTCGGCACGCCGAATCCGTACTGCTCCGCCCAGTACGCGAGACGGTCGATCCCGAGCTTGGCTGCGACCTGGAAGAAGAATGTGTCGCTCGAGTGACCGAATCCGCAGTAGATGTCGCACGGCCCGAACCCACGGCGATTCCAGTCGTAGAACTTGGTCGTTCCGAGCGTCAGGTACCCCTTTGTCGTGATCTTGGAGGTCGACGTGATCTTCCTGTCTGCCAGGCCGCCGGTCCCAGTGACCAGCTTGTACGTCGATCCGGGCGGATACCAGGCCTGCGTCGCGTGATTGATCAACGGCTTGTCGGGGTTCGCCAGGAGTTTCGCATAGGCCTTGTTGCTGATGCCGCGCGCGAACTGGTTGTTGTCGTAGGTGGGAAGGCTGACCATCGCGAGGATCTCGCCGTTCTGCGGGTTCATCGCGATGACGGTCCCGCGCTTGATCCCGACCTGCGCCATCGCCCAGCGGAGCGCCTTTTCGGCGTCCTTCTGGGCCTTGGAGTCGATCGTGAGCGTAAGGGAGTCGCCCGCCTGAGCCTGGCTTACGGTCTGCAGGACCTGGATCTGCCGTCCGGAGGCATCGCGTTCGACGCTCTGCGACCCATAGGTCCCGCGCAGTTGCTCCTCGTAGGTCGCTTCGATACCGGTCTTGCCGATCAGGTCGTCCGGCAGGTATCCAAGTGTCTTGAGGTTGGCGAGCTGGTCGGCGGAGACCGGCCCGGTGTAGCCCAGCAGCTGTGACATGAGCGGGCCATCGGTGTAGTGACGCCGGGCCTCGACCACGACCTCCACGCCCGGCAGGTCCGACCCAGCCTCCGCGATGAGGAGCGACGTGGCCTTGTCGACGTCGTCGGCGACACGAACGAGGTCGAACGATGAGCCAGGATTGCCATCGATCGAGGTATTGATATCGGCCGCGTCGACGCCGGTGAGGGCCGCGAGCCGACGAACGACTTCGTCGCGACGGGACTGGGGCAGGTCCGATGGACGCACCTTGACCGTGAACGTCGGCACATTCGTGACCAACAGACGGCCGTTCCGGTCGTACATCAGGCCTCGCGACGAAGCGATGGCCTGGAGGACGGTCCGATTCTGCGCAGAAAGGGTGGCGTATTCGGTACCGTTCGTGATCTGGAGATAGAAGAGCCGGGCGGTGAGCGCGCTCACGCCGATGATGGCGGCCAGGGCGAAGATCAGGAAGCGCGAGAGGCGCCTGGAGGGTTCGACCCGACCGTCGAGGTAGGTGTTCACCAGTCCATCCGGTCCCGGATGGCCCGATGGTCGTGGATCGAGATCGCCAGAGGCCCGATCAGGATCGCGAGGACGGTGTCATAGACGACGCTGGGCATGACCGCCTGGATAGGATCGGGAACTGGCAGCGGAGAACCGAGAGCACCAAACGCCACGAACAACACCATCGAATACAACAGACTCAGGACCGGGACCGCGATGACCGGGGCGAGCGGGCGAACCCGCGCGAACAGTCGCCTGAACAGCGATGCGCCGCCGACGCACAAGAGAAGTGCGAAGGACGACGATCCCAGCGGACGTTGCGCCAAGACATCAAGGGCCAGCCCACCAACGAATGCCCAGACCAGCCCGGCCTCCAGGCCGACCGCGATCGTGAGCACGACGCCCAGCACCAGGACGAAATGGGGCTGGGCTCCGCCGATGCGAAGATACGGACCCACCGTCAACTCGAACAGGGCCGCCCCCGTCGCGCCGACCGCAGCAAGTAGCAGGGTCATAGAGCGATCGAACCTCGGCGTAACGGCCAAAGGTCGCGCGCCCGCCTACGCGGCACTCGAGAGATCGAACTGGCGGCGACGACTGGCGGCAGTATCCCACGGACCCTCAAACGCGGCAACGGGACGGATGTCCCGAGCGCAGATAGTCCAAGTTTCACGTAAAGCTGGCTCTCCCAGGGCCAGATCTGCCGTGGTCGCGCTCCGTTCGGGCGAGACGAGCCGTGGAGGCCCGGGTTCGTTTCACGTGAAACAAACCGTGATGAGCCGCGCGTTGCGTCAGTGCCGGTCGTCGGTGGATGCACGGGAGTGTGACGCCTTCCGTTTCACGTGAAACGCGGCGGCCACCCAAGGCATGGCCAGATAAGGAGGCGATACGTCGCAGCTACGCGGGTCAGCACATGATCCGACGACCGGCCGAACCGAGTCTGAAAGGCCCACGATGGTAGAATCACTGACCGTGAGTGCGTTCCGAGTGGGTTACTGAGTGGGCCAGACGATCGCCTGCGCGAACCAGAAGGGCGGCGTCGGCAAGACCACTACGGTGGTCAACCTGGCAGCCTTCCTGGCTCTCGCGGGTGAGCGAGTCCTCGTCATCGACCTGGACCCCCAGGGAAACGCGACGAGTGGCCTCGGATTGGACCGGTCCTCGCTTGAGACCTCGGTCTATGACGGAGTCATCGACGGTCTCGGTCTCGAAGACGTGATGGTCGAAGGACCGCTCGGCATCGATGTCGTCCCGTCCGCGATCGCGCTGGCCGGAGCCGAAGTCGAAATGGCACCGCTCGAGGCGCGTGAGCGTCGCCTGGCACGCCTGATCGGGGCGATCGCGCCGCGCTATGACTATGTTCTCGTCGATTGCCCGCCGTCGCTCGGGCTGCTCACCGTCAACGCACTGACCGCCGCCGACTCCGTCCTGATTCCGCTCCAATGTGAGTACTACGCGCTGGAAGGCCTGACCCAACTGCTTGGCACGATCGATCTCATACGAGATCACCTCAACCCCCCGCTCGCGCTCAAGGGCGTCGTGCTGACGATGTTCGATGGCCGGACGAATCTGTCCGCGGATGTCGCCGCCGAAGTTCGTCGCCACCTTGGCGACCTGGTCTTCGATGCCGTCGTCCCCCGGAACGTCCGCCTGTCGGAGGCCCCAAGCCACGGCCTGCCGATCGTGCTGTACAGCCCAGACTCGGTCGGGTCAGCGGCCTACAAGCGTCTCGCCGATGAGCTGCGTGCCCGCGACGGCCGCACGGCCGTGGCCGCCGTCGTGAGCGCCGCATGACGATCCGACCAGAGCGTCCGACCGGGCTGGGCCGCGGCCTGTCGTCCCTGATCCCGCAGCGACACCCCGGCCAGGCCGGTGTTCTCGACATCCCCACGGGTCGAATCAGGCCGAACCCGTATCAGCCACGGCGGACCTGGGATGTTGAAGAACTTGCTGCGCTCACCGCGAGCGTCGCCGAGCACGGCGTGATCCAGCCGATCCTCGTGACCGAGATCGTCGACGGGTATCAGCTCGTGGCCGGCGAGCGCCGTCTCCGAGCCGCGATCGCGGCCGGTCTTGAACGGATCCCAGCCGTGGTGCGCCAGCTCGCGGACCGCGACCAGCTCGAGCTCGCTCTTGTCGAGAATCTGCAGCGCTCGGACCTCGATCCGGTCGAAGCGGCGATGGCCTATCGCCAGTTGATCGACGAGTTCGGTCTGTCGCAGGACGAGATCGCCGAACGTGTGAGCCGGGCGCGCTCGACCATCGCAAACACGCTCCGCCTGCTGGACCTCTCGCCGACGGTACAGGCCGCGATCGTGGATGGACGCCTGTCCGAAGGCCACGGCCGTGCACTCGGGGGCCTGACCGTCGAGCATCAGGACCGGGTCCTGGATTCCGTCGTGGGCCAGGGCCTGTCCGTTCGCCAGACGGAGGAACTCGTTCGCCGGGTCCGCGAACCGCGCCCGGCAGCGCTCGCTCGAACGGAGCGGCCGAGTGACCCGGACCTCGAACGGGTGGAGGAGGACCTGCGCCGCTCGCTGGGCACGAAGGTGCGATTGTCGAGGTCCCGCAAGGGCGGCCGCATCGTGATCGAGTATTACAGCGACGAAGAGCTTGGGCGCCTCTACGAGCGCCTTACCGGAGGGATCGCGTGACCGACGAAGCCGCCCGCAAGACGCCAGCCCCCAACGCCGACGCGACCGCCAAGGCGTCCGCCGCGCCGAAGGCCGGGGCCGAAACGAAGACGACGGCGGCGACCAAACCAGCCACGGCCAAACCAGCCACGGCCAAACCCGCTACGGCCAAGGCAGCCACGAGCCCGGCCGCGACCTCCAGGAACGGTGCGGACCCTGCCCCCGCCAAGGCGAAGCGTGGCAAGGCCGCCGGGTCCGACTACACCGCCGCCAGCATCCAGGTCCTCGAGGGCCTCGAGGCGGTCCGGCGACGGCCGGGCATGTACATCGGCTCCACCGATGTCCGCGGCCTCCACCACCTCGTGTGGGAGGTCGTCGACAACTCGATCGACGAGGCGATGGCCGGCTACGCCACCACCATCCAGGTCACGATCTCAACCGATGGGACGGTCACGGTCCAGGACGACGGCCGCGGCGTCCCGGTCGGGAAGCACTCGACCGGCAAGGACGCGATGGAGGTCGTGCACACGATCCTCCACGCCGGCGGCAAGTTCGGCGGTGGCGGCTACAAGGTCTCGGGCGGCCTCCACGGCGTCGGTGTGAGCGTGGTGAACGCGCTGTCCGAGTGGATGGGCGTCGAATCCGCGCGTGACGGCCACGTCTGGACGCAGGAGTACAAGCGGGGCAAACCGATCGGGCCGGTCAGGAAGATCGGCGCCCAGGGCATGCGCAAGGGGACCCGGACCGCCTTCCGCGCCGATCACGAGATCTTCGAGAGCACGGACTACGAGTTCGACACGATCAGCCAGCGCCTGCGCGAGTCCGCGTACCTCAACAAGGGCGTCTGGATCACGCTCAACGACGAGCGCCGCGATCGCGAGCGCTCCTTCTACTTCGAAGGTGGCCTGCAGTCCTTCGTTCGCCACCTGAACCGGAACAAGGAAGCCCTCCACAGCCGGCCGATCTACGTTGATCGAAAGGAGGGCGGCACCGCCGTCGAGGTCGCCCTCCAGTACAACGACTCGTACACCGAGAATGTCCTCGCGTTCGCAAACAACATCAACACGGTCGATGGCGGCACGCACGTCACCGGCTTCCGCGCCGCGCTCACGAGCTCGCTCAACGACTGGGCTCGGCGTGCTGCGGTCCTCAAGGACGCCGACAGCAACCTGTCCGGCGATGACGTTCGCGAGGGGCTGACCGCGGTCATCAGCGTCAAGCTGACCGAACCGCAGTTCGAGGGCCAGACCAAGGCCAAACTCGGCAACGCCGAGGTCAAGGGCCAGGTCCAGACGTCCGTGGCGGACAGCCTTGGCCAGTATCTCGACGAGAACCCTGGAGACGGTCGGCGGATCATCGAGAAGTGCCTGACGGCCGCCCGTGCCCGTGAGGCCGCCCGCAAGGCTCGCGACCTCGTCATCCGCAAGGGCGCGCTCGATGGCATGTCGCTGCCGGGCAAGCTCGCGGACTGCCAGGAACGCGATCCGGCCCGGAGCGAGCTGTACCTCGTGGAGGGCGATTCGGCCGGCGGCTCAGCGAAGCAGGGTCGCGACCGCCGAAACCAGGCGATCCTGCCCCTGCGCGGTAAGCTGCTCAACGTCGAGAAGGCCCGCCTGGACAGGATCCTCTCCAGCGAGAACGTCCGGCCGCTGATCATCGCTCTCGGAGCCGGCATCGGCGAGACGTTCGACCTCGCGAAGCTGCGCTACCACCGGATCATCATCATGACCGACGCCGACGTGGACGGCGCCCACATCCGGACCCTGTTGCTCACCTTCTTCTACCGCCACATGCCCGAGGTGATCGCCAACGGCTTCCTCTATATCGCGCAGCCGCCCCTGTACCGGGTGAGCACCGGCAAGGTGACCCGCTACGCACAGAGCGAGAAGGAACGCGATCGCGTCATCAAGGAGATGAACGTCAAGAACCTTTCCGTGCAGCGGTTCAAGGGCCTTGGCGAGATGAACGCGGACCAGCTCTGGGAAACCACGATGAACCCGGAGACACGGACATTGCTGCGGGTGGACGGCGAGAACGCGTCCGCGGCCGACCAGATCTTCACGATGCTGATGGGCGAGAAGGTGGGTCCGCGCAAGGAATTCATCAAGTCCGAGGCCCGCAAGGTGCAAAACCTTGACGTCTGATCTCCTGCGAACGCCGACCCTGGACGTCGCCTCGTTCGAGTTCGCCCCGCACCACTGTTTCGCGTGCGGGACGCTCAACACGCAGGGCCTGGGCCTGACGATGCACGTCGAGCCAGGTCGATCGTGGGTGGAGACGACACTGGATCGCCGCTTTGAAGGTTGGGAGGGGATGGCCCATGGCGGCATCCTCTGCACGATCCTGGACGAGGTCATGGCCTGGGCCCTGGTCGGTGCCGACAACTGGGGCGTGACCGCCCGGATGTCGGTCGAGTTCCGCAAGCCCGTCGAGATCGGCCGTCCGATCCGCGCCGAAGGGTGGACCACCGAGACTCGCAAGCGGATCGTGGATACTGCCGGGCGGATCGTGGACGCCGAGACCGACACCCTCCTCGCAGAGGCGACGGGCCGCTATGTCGCAGCCAGCGAATCACGCAAGAGCGAGCTCCGTCAGGCGTACGGGTTCCGCTTCGCCGAAAACGCTGGGGCGGCTAAACGCGAGGGCCGGCCGCCAGGTACGCCCGAACAGGTGGACCGATGACCCCCACGAGCCCCGTGACGGCTCGCGCGGTGGCCTTCGTCGAGGCTCACAAGCCCGCCGCGGAAGCGCTGGGCACCGCCCTGGCCGACCTCACGCCGGACCCGGACGCCTTCGCCGACGCCCTGCGCGCCGGTCTGGTCTCGCTGTCGGACCCGGAGTACCTCGAAGGCCAGGGGCGGATCGCGCCGGGGATCGGGGCCATCCACGGTGTTCGCTGGCCGCTCATGGCAGCCATCGCGCGGACCTTCAAGGCCGCCACGAAACGTGATCGGGCCACGCCCCTGCTGTTCGTCGCGGACCGCCTCTTCCATGAGCGCGAGCTGGAGCCGCGCTGGTTCGCCTTCGGCCTCCTCGAGCAGACCCTCACGACCGAGACCGAGCGCACCTGGCAGCTCCTTCGCCGTGCCGCCCGCGAGGCCGGCGACTGGATCACCGTCGATTCGCTGGCCCACCCGTACAGCAACGGCATCGCCGCCGAGCCGTATCGCTGGGCAGAGCTGGAGCAGCTTGTCTATTCACCATCGCGCTGGGAGCGTCGCCTCGTAGGTTCCACCATCGCGACGATGTCCCACGTCGACCGGCGCGGCGGTCGTGACCTGCGGGTCGCCGCCCACGCCCTGCCGCTCCTCGCCCAGCTCATGGGCGACGCCGAGCCAGACGTCCAGAAGGCGCTCGCGTGGGCCTACAGGTCGCTGACCGTGGTGGACATGCCCACCACCGTCGCCGCCCTCGTGCGCGAAACGGACCTGGCCGCCCAGACTGACGACGGCCACCGTGCCTGGGTCATCCGCGATACCTTCGCCAAGCTGGACCCCGCCAGCGCGGACCGCCTGAAGGCCAGACTCGGTGGCATCCGCAGGCACGCCGGTGCCCCCTCCACCTCGGAGGCGTCGCTCGCGGCCCTGCGGTTCGGTGGCCTGCCGGATCCCGCCATCCACCCAGAACCCCCACTCGCCTGACCATGGCCAGACACAGGAGTAGCCGACCGTGACCGACGACCTGGGCGATATCCGAGCGATCCGCATCGAGGACGAGATGCGGGTCAGCTACCTCGATTACGCCATGAGCGTGATCGTGTCGCGCGCCCTGCCGGACGTCCGCGACGGCCTGAAGCCTGTGCATCGTCGGATCCTGTTCGCGATGGGCGAGATGGGCCTGTCGAGCACCAGTTCGTACCGCAAGTGCGCCGCGATCGTCGGCGAGGTGATGGGCAAGTACCACCCGCACGGCGACAGCGCGCTGTACGACGCCCTCGTCCGGCTCGCCCAGGACTTCTCCATGCGCTACCCGCTCGTGGATGGCCAGGGCAACTTCGGCTCGGTGGACGGCGACTCGGCGGCCGCGATGCGCTACACGGAGGCGCGCCTGACCGGCATCGCCGCCGAGATGCTCGCCGACATCGACAGGGAGACCGTCGACTTCGTCGACAACTACGACGGGACCCAGAAGCAGCCGTCCGTCCTCCCGGCCAAGCTCCCGAACCTGCTCGTCAATGGCAGCTCCGGCATCGCCGTCGGCATGGCGACCAATATCCCGCCACACCACCTGGGCGAGATCGCGGACGCGACGATGGCCCTCATCGACGACCCGGATCTCACCTCGGACGATCTGTGCAAGTACGTCCAGGGTCCGGACTTCCCCACCGGCGGGACGATCTATCGCTTCGAGAAGCAGCGCAACCTGCTTACCGGCGAGTGGGAGACGATCGACGCGATCCGCCAGATGTACGCCCACGGTCGCGGCCGGGTCGTCATGCGCGCGCAGGTCGCCTTCGAGGAAGTGAAGGGCGACCGCACCGCGATCATCGTCACGGAACTGCCCTACCAGGTGAACAAGGCCAGCCTGCTCGAGAAGATCGCGGATCTGGTCAAGGACAAGCGCATCGAGGGCATCGGCGATCTGCGTGACGAGTCGGATCGCGACGGGATGCGCATCTATGTCGAGCTCAAGCGCGACGCCAACCCGCACAAGGTGTTGAACAACCTGTTCAAGCACACGCCTATGCAGCTCGCGTTCAACATGAACATGCTCGCGCTCGTCGACGGCCAACCGCAGACCCTCCCGCTGCGCAGCGTGCTGACCCACTACCTGACCCATCGGCGCGACATCATCAAGCGCCGGACCGAGTTCGACCTGCGCAAGGCCCAGGCGCGGGCGCACATCCTCGAAGGGCTCAAGATCGCCCTCGACGATCTGGACGCCGTCATCAAGACGATCCGCGACTCGGCCGACGTGGACCTCGCTCGTACGAACCTGATGACCCGGTTCAAGCTCTCGGAGCTGCAGGCCCAGGCGATCCTGGACATGCGACTGGCCCGCCTGGCAGCGCTCGAGCGCAAGAAGATCGAGGACGAGTACCTCGCGATCATCCAGCTCATCGCCGAGTTCGAGGACATCCTGGCCAACCCGGCCCGGGTCTCCTCGATCATCAAGGACGAGCTGACCGAGCTGAAGCGCAAGTACGCGGGCGATCGGCGGACCCGCGTCGCCGACGACGCCAGCCGCGAGATGACGGACGAGGACCTCATCGCCGACGAGGACGTCGTCGTGACGATCTCCGGCCGCGGCTACATCAAGCGCCAGCCGGTTGACACCTACCGTCGCCAGCACCGTGGCGGCAAGGGCATCATCGGGCACGTCACCCGGGAAGAGGACGCGGTCGAGCACCTGCTCGTGGCGAACACCCATCACTGGGCCCTGTTCTTCACCAACCGCGGGCGGGTGTTCAGCGCCAAGGTCCACGCCATCCCGGACGCCAGCCGACAGGCCAAGGGCATCCCGATCATCAACCTGCCCGGCGTCCAGGTGGAATCGGGCGAGCTCCCGATGGCCACGATCATGCTCAAGGACTTCACGCCCGGCGCTTACCTCGTCCTCGCCACGCGCAAGGGCATCATCAAGAAGACACCGCTGGAGCAATTCGAACGCGTCCGTTCGTCCGGCATCCGGGCGATCACCATCGCGGACGACGACGAGCTGGCGTGGGTCGACGTGTCCACCGGCGACGACGACGTCATCATCGCCACGGCCAAGGGCAAGCTCGCCCGCTTCGCCGAGACCGAGGTCCGGGCGATGGGCCGTGATGCCGCGGGCGTCATCGGCATCCGGCTCGCCCGCCTGGGCGACGCGGTCGTCGGCATGAGCGTGGTCCAGCCCGAGAGCGACATCCTGGTCCTGAGCGAGACCGGCTACGGCAAACGCGTCCCGCTGTCCGAATTCCGGCGCAAGCATCGTGGCGGCCAGGGCGTCGGCCTCATGTCCCTCGAGGGCAAGAAGACCGGCGACATCGCGGCCGTCCAGCAGGTCACCGAGACCGACGAGGAACTGCTCCTCATCAGCGCCGGCGGCCAGGTCATCCGCACCGAGACCAACACGATCAACCGTTACTCGTCCAGCGCCCGTGGCGTCATCGTCATGCGCCTGGCCGAGGGCGACCGCGTCGTGGCCATCGCGGCGTTCCGCGCCGGACTTGCGGAGCAGGACGCCGTCGGCGACGATGGCGACCCGCCGGCAAGCGATCCCGCGACACCGTCGTGAGGGGGTTCGGCGAGCGAGAGGCGTCCACCTTGTACGCGGACCAGTTCGAGATCTACCACGGCAACTCGAACCCGGGCCTGGCCCGGAAGATCTGCCGCTATCTCGGCACGCAGCCGGGTCGCGCCGAGGTCTTCCAGTTCGCGAACGAGAACATCTTCGTCAAGATCCTCGAGAACGTCCGCGAGAAGGACGTCTTCCTCGTGCAGCCGACCAGCTCGCCGGTCAACCAGTCGATCATGGAACTGCTGATCATGATCGACGCGTTCAAGCGGGCCAGCGCCGGACGGATCACCGCGGTCATCCCGTTCTACGCCTACGGGCGGTCCGACAAGAAGGACCAGCCGCGCGTCCCGATCACCGCCCGGCTGGTGGCCGACATGATCACTGTCGCCGGCGCCGACCGGGTCCTGTCGATGGACCTCCACCAGGGCCAGATCCAGGGCTTCTTCAACATCCCGGTGGACGAGCTGACCGCGGTCCACATGCTGTCCAACTACTTCCGCCACAAGCACATCGAGGACCCGGTCGTGGTCACGGACCTGGGCTTTGCCAAGCGCGCCCGGACGTTCGCCGAACTCCTGGACGCCCCGCTGGCGATCATCGAGAAGCGACGGGTCGGCAACCTGGACCGGGCGGAACTGATGAACGTCATCGGCGACGTGAAGGGTCGTCGCGCGATCATCGTGGACGACGAGATCGACACGGCGGGGACGCTGGTCGAGATCACCCGCGCGCTCGAGCGCGAAGGGGTCACCGAGATCTACGCCTGCGCCACCCATGGCGTGCTGAGTGACCCGGCGATCGATCGGATCGCGGCGTCCGCGCTCATCGAGGTCGTCCTGACCGACTCCATCCCGTTGCCAGAGCGCAAGCGGATCTCCAAGATCACGACCCTGTCCGTGGCGCCGCTCATCGGCGAGGCGATCAAGCGCATCCATCGCGGCGAGTCCGTCGGCGCCCTGTTCTCCAGCGAGGTCTCCCTCACCCAGGAGATGCTGCTGTGGGAGGATGGCACGGAGGCGACGCTGGACACCCGCCGCGACGAGGAGATCGGATGACGCTGCAACTCCACCGGCCGGACGGCGAAGGCGGCCTCGAGCCCAAGCCGGTCAGCGCCCAGGACTGGCAGGGCGAGCTGCATTCGCCGCGCTGGGGTTCATCGCTCAAGAACGGCACGCTCCCCAAGCTCAAGAACCCCGAGATGGACCCGACCTCGACGGCTCGCTCCATCCTGTTTTGGCTGGGCCTCGGCGCCGCGACCTTTGCGATCCTCGTCGTGGGCTACGGGACGGGATTCTGGACCTAGGCCGACGGGAACGCCGGGGATAGCCAGCCGGGCCGGCCACGGGCCCTTTTCGCCATGGCACGGACGCCGTTCGTCCGGAGCTCGATCGTGCACGTGATGACCATTCCGGCGATCGGCGCCGCATGCGTTGTCGCCAGGTGCGCCCGGTGCACCATGCAACGATCGAAGAGGCTTCCGGGCGCGATCCGGTGCACGTGACGACCGATCCGGCGAACGACCGGGACCTGCTTCGCCCAAATGGTCACCACATGCACAAGGGTCCGCCGAAACGCGGACAAACGGCGCCGCTGACCCGCGGCGTCCGGCCCCGAGGCAACTCCCCGTATACTCGACCCCACATGCGCCTGTTTTCCCGTTTCGTCGACTCCAACGACCGCGAGCTTCGACGGATCCAACCCCTTGTCGATGAGATCAACCGTCTCGAGCCTGAGTTCGAGGCACTCACCGATGAGCAGATCCGTTCGCAGTTCGCCGACATCCGTACGGAGATCCACGAGGTCGCCACGCCGGATGAACCGTCCGAGGACGAGCTCCACCACCCCGACATCGAGCGTCGCCGCGAGCTGAAGCGCGACCGCCGCAAACGCGAGAACGAGCGACTCGGCAAGGCCCTTGACGACGCCCTTCCTGAAGTCTTCGCGATGAGCCGCGAGGCGATGAAACGGACTCTGGGGATGCGCCTGTACGACGTCCAGCTCATCGGCGGCGTCGTGCTGCACCAGGGTCGCATCGCCGAGATGCGTACCGGTGAGGGCAAGACATTCCTGCCGACCCTGTCCGCCATCCTCAACTCGCTGACCGGTCGCGGCGTCCACGTCGTCACGCCCAACGACTACCTCGCCCGCCGTGACCCGCAATGGATGGGCCCGGTCTTCCACTTTCTGGGCGTGAGCCTGGGGATGATCACCCACGACACGTCATACGTCTTCGAACCGGACTTCCCCACGTCGGACGAACGACTGCTCAACCTGCGCCCGGTCGATCGGCGCGAGGCCTACGCGGCGGACGTGACGTACGGCACGAATAACGAGTTCGGCTTCGACTACCTCCGCGACAACATGGTCATCGAGCTGGAGCAGCGGGTCCAGCGCGACAAGAGCTTCGCGATCGTCGACGAGGTGGACAACATCCTTATCGATGAGGCGCGCACCCCGCTCATCATCAGCGGCCAGGCTGAGGAATCCGGGGACCTGTACTTCACGTTCGCCCGGCTCGTGCCGCGCCTCAAGGAACGCCCGGAGGGCGACGAGGAAGGCGGCGACTTCTTCATCGACCTCAAGGACAAGGCAGTCTCTCCTACCGAGGAGGGCATCGACAAGATGGAGGGCTATCTAGGCGTCGAGAACATGTACGACGCCGACCCGCGGCTGGCTCGCCACTTCGAGCAGGCCCTGCGCGCCCACGCGCTGTACAAGCGCGACCGCGACTACATCGTCAAGGACGGCGAGATCGTCATCGTCGACGAGTTCACCGGCCGCAAGATGCCCGGTCGGCGCTGGAGCGAGGGCCTCCACCAGGCCGTCGAGGCGAAGGAGGGCATGCGCGTCCAGCGCGAAAGCGTGACCCTCGCCACGATCACCTTCCAGAACTACTTCCGGCTGTACGACAAGCTCGCCGGCATGACCGGTACGGCCATGACCGAGGCCGAGGAATTCAATAAGATCTACAAGCTGGAAGTCGTGGCCATCCCGACCCACCGGGACATGATCCGCGACGACGAGGCGGACCTCGTCTTCCGCGACGAGAAGGCCAAGTTCAACGCCATGATCGACGAGATCGTCGAGATGCAGGAAGGCGGCCGGCCGGTCCTGGTCGGCACGATCTCGGTCGAGAAGTCCGAGCTCGTCGCCACGCTCCTCAAGCGCCGCGGCATCAAGCACGAGGTCCTCAACGCCAAGTTCCACGAGCAGGAGTCGGGCATCGTCGCCCAGGCCGGCCGCGCCGGCGCCGTGACGATCGCCACGAACATGGCCGGCCGAGGCACGGACATCCTGCTCGGCGGCAATCCGGCCGGTCTCGCCTCCGAATCGCTCCACAAACGCGGCCTGAACCCGGCCGAGGTGGACAAGGAAACC